>DRNA01000193.1 GCA_011322365.1 Aeromonadales bacterium
AATGACCAGCTAAAAAACGTGACTCAGATTGAACATTCACGTCATCGTAGTATCAATGGATTCATGATTAATCTGATTGGAGGCCTTGTGGCATATAGCCTTAAGGATAACAAACCCTCATTGAATATTACAGAAAGAGAATTTGGTTTGGTGGTTGCTTAACCAGATCTCAGGTTAATTAACCGATGCAAAAGGTAATTAAAATGGCGGCTAGGAAGTCAGATTGACCATAGTGCTCTGAGTGCGGGAAAGCCGCATACATGGGGAAGGGTCTTAGGTGGAGTCAACCTCGGAGGAGACACGTTGATGGGAACATCTGAATCCCAGACAGAAACGAACACAAAACTAACGAGGATAGCTTGGTTATCTTCGAAGGATAAAACTCGTCAATTTGATAATCTTATGCATCATTTCAACGAGATATCCCTTGAAGACTGTTGGAGCAGATGGTATTACAATTATTTTAATGCCATTATCCTAGTGAAAGGGTTTATCGTGAGCCTAGTGCGGGAAATCCGTACGCTGGGTTCTAACGAGGGGGAAGTCCGGGTAATCGGCTTCTCTACTCTCTAATTAAACATCATAAGATTTGCAACTTTTATGACCGTTTTGTCACGCTCTGATCATAACTTTTTTTTGTTTTTCTAAATTAAAATCCTACGTTCGACCAAACTGCATTATAAAATTTACCATCATAATCATCTGGATGAGATGACAAGAACCATCGGTTACGATGGCTTTGGTCTTGTTAAAAGGCAATGGAACCAGGTTATGATGCCTGTTGTTTAATTGCAGCTTAAGCTGCATCCACAAAAATAATTTCATAACCTGAAATATTCTTCAGATCCATTTTTAAATCGAAGGCAATATGTACTGGCGTTTTCACGGGCATTAGCCTGGAGCCTGTTGTCAGGGTATCCTGGCTTAAATAATCTTTTGGTTTTATGGTTTCGGCACCCAGGATGTCACCTGAGGTGTCGAATAAACGGATATTAATACCCGGATATTTTTGAGCAAAATCTGCCCGGTTTTTTATGATAAGTTCGAATCGCCATTGTCCTGAGTTTTTTTCTTTTTCTATTAAAGCACGTTTTACAACCTGAATTTGAGATAAATCTTTCAGGGGTGGTAACTCGCAACGAACGATAAAGCAAACAGGTTTTAAAAGTGAACGCATGCCGGGATCATTTTTCCATTCATCCCATCTAAAATAGAGTATCTGTAAAAAGATTAACGGGAATAAAATAATGATTAAAATAAGCCATTTTTTATTTAATGCTGGTTTGTCTTTTTCTGAAAGGATATCGGCCATTTCCATATAGTCCTGGTCAGCCTCTTCTTCAATTTCAGACAATAAAATGGCATCAGATTGTTGCTGTGACTGTTCTTCAAACTCATTTGAAAAATCCTGTTCTTCAATGGTTCCAGAATCATCTGAAGACTCATCAATTTCAAAATCGTGTTGTTCAGATGAATCAGAGCTGTCTTCCGGTTCAAGGCTGTTTTCTACTTTGTTACTTTCCAGTTCATGGTGATGGGAAATTTCATCTTCAAGATGGGAAATGGTTTCATCGAGTTCATCTAGAGATTCAGATTCAGATACGGTATTTTCTATGGTCTTTTCTTCATTCTCTTCATTTTCATCTAAGGTTTCGTTTTCAGAAAATGGTGATGATGAAACACTTTTGTAAACCTGTGAAATATCTTCTTCATTTTCTGTAATTTCGTTAGTTGATTCTTCCTCAGAAATTGGGTCTTCAGCTTCAGGTTTTTTCTCGGAGTCAGCTTCAGAATTTGATAAAGAATGATCTATTTCAGTTTCCTCGTCTCCATCATCTTCACCCACAATGGTAAGAGTGTCTTCGTCAGAGAGTCGTTCGGTTTCTGGGGTTATTTCTTCGGAGAAAGATTCGATTGCTGCATTTTTGTTTGCAACTTCATCATCGTTCAGTTCAAATTCCTTATCGAAATTGTTCTGGATTTCTTCTTCAGTTAAAACGCTATTGTCTTTTAATTCTGTGTCAGCTGGGATCGGGTTATCTTCTAAAGATTCTTCTTCAGTTTCGTTTTCAAAATTCTGAGAAATATCGGGTTCAATATCATCAGGACTATCGAGTGATGCATCTGAAAGTGCCGCATTAATTGAGGCTTCCAGTTCATCATCATCAAGATCATCAAAGTCTTCACCAAATTCTGAATCTAATTTTTCAATCCATTTATCATGGATAATAACTTCAGGTTCAGGTTCAGGTTCAGGTTCTGGTTCAGGCTCTGATTCAGGCTCTGGTTCAGGTTCAGGTTCAGGCTCTGGTTCAGGTTCAGGTTCAGGTTCAGGTTCAGGCTCTAGTTCAGGCTCTGGTTCTGGTTCTGGTTCAAGATCTGACTCAGGTTCTGATTCCGTCTCAGGGATGTTTTGATTAACAGGTTGCTGAGTTATTTGAATATCCTTTTCAATTTCAGCTTCATTTGATGGTTTCAGAGGAGGTGGTAATGGCCTTAAAAGATCGGAAGCCACCAGGAAATCAAGAGCTTCAAAGGTATGGAGGCAGGCGCCACAACGAACTTTCCCTCCTGCAACCTGTAACTGGTTGAGACTCACTCTGAACATAGTGCCACATTGTGGGCATCGGGTTATCGGTCTTTCCTGAATGCTATCGCTCACGATTAAGAGTGTTCTCGTCGATTAAGGTGTCTGGGCATTCAATATCGGTTACGATTACATCTGAATGTTCACTTGAAATTTGTTCTATTATAATTATTTTTATAAATTATGGAAATAAATCAACAAATTAGACCAAAAAAACATCATTTAGTGCCGGTTGTAGTCATTAAATAGCCATAATCCTGCATTTTGACTGCACTTCTGTTAAAGGTTCTTTTTAATCCCACTAACGAAACTCCAGTCACCATCTGAAATAACAGGGGACATGGTAAACCATTGTGAATACAGCTGACGGATTTCTTCTGCCTGTGTAGTTAAAAGACCCGATAGACCAATCTGTCCGTCAGGTCTGACTAATGATGCTAAATAGGGAGCCAGAATTCTCAAAGGTTCGGCCAGTATATTAGCGATGAGAATATCTCTGGTAGCTATGTTGGCTTGAGTATTGGTACTTACTTTGAGCAGTTCAAATTGTTGTTCGGACACACTATTTCGAGAAGCATTTTCCCGACTGGCAATAACAGCCTGGGGATCGGTATCGGTACCTAATACATGTTTTGCACCAAGCTTTACCGCTGCAATGGCTAAAATACCGGAACCGCAACCGTAATCAATAAGGGTTTTATTGCTCAGGGAAAGACTTTCAAGCCATCTCAGACAAAGTGCTGTTGTTTCATGGGTACCTGAACCAAATGCCAGACCGGGATCAAGCATGATATTGATTGCATCGGGATCGGGTGGTGTCTGCCAGCTGGGACAGATCCATAATTTATGACCAAATTGCATTGCCTGAAAGTCTTTCATCCAGGCGCGTTCCCAGTTTTGATCTTCCAGTACTTTTATTTTGTGTTTTTTGATGATGCCAGGGAATTGTTTATCCGCTTGATTAAAAATGTGCTTGATGTCATCGTCTTTATTAAAAAGAGCGATGAGAATAAGCGTATCCCATAATGGTGTTTCCCCTGGAGCAGGTTCAAATATTGGCTTGTCTTGAGCATCTTCCAGGGTAATGGCCTGTGCTCCCTGTTCAGATAGCCAGTCACTTATGGGATCGGCATGTTCTTTATCTACTTCCAGAAAGAGCTGTAGCCAGGACACGGGGATCTCCAAAATACCTAAGGATTCTAGTTTGAATAAAAAAAGCGGCATCTGCCGCTTTTATCATAAGATGACATCTTCAAGTTTTTTATTTTCTGCCAGCATCTTTTCCAGGTAGTGGATATTGACGCCACCTTTCTGGAAATTAGCATCCTGGATAATCCGCCGCTGTAGATCAATATTGGTTTTGATGCCACCGATAATAATTTCTTCCAGTGCCATTTCCATTCGTTGAAGTGCCACTTCACGGGTTTCTCCATAGGTGATTAATTTACCGATCATCGAATCATAATAAGGTGGTACTTTATAACCCGCATAAATATGAGAATCAATGCGAACACCAGGGCCGCCGGGTGCATGAAAAACGGTAATAGTGCCAGGAGAAGGAATAAAGGTTTCAGAATCTTCTGCATTAATCCGACATTCGATAGCATGGCCTTTAAATTCGATATCAGTTTGTTTGTAGGACAGAGGCTGATCTTCTGCCACTCTTAACTGTTCTTTAATAATATCTACCCCGGATATAAATTCAGAGACCGGGTGTTCAACCTGAATACGAGTATTCATTTCAATGAAATAAAATTCACCTTTCTCATACAGGAATTCAAAAGTTCCCGCGCCTTCATAACCTATATCCTGACAGGCTTCAACACAACGTTCACCAATGAAACGTCGCATCTGTTCGGTAATACCTGGTGCCGGGGCCTCTTCAACCACTTTCTGATGACGTCGTTGCATGGAACAATCCCTTTCACCCAGATAGATAGCATTACCATGTGCATCGGCCAGAATTTGTATCTCAATGTGACGTGGATTTTCCAGAAATTTTTCCATATAGACGACATCATTATTAAATGCGGCTTTAGCTTCATTGCGAGTCAAAGCAATAGAATCCAGCAGGGTAGCTTCAGAATGAACCACACGCATTCCCCGACCACCACCACCACCGGAGGCTTTAATGATCACCGGATAGGAGATACGCTTGGCGATGGCAAGGTTTTCATTATCATCATCCCCAAGAGGGCCATCTGAACCAGGTACACAGGGTACGCCAGCTTTTTTCATGGATGCAATGGCAGAAACCTTATCGCCCATAAGTCGGATAGTTTCTGCTCTGGGGCCGATAAATTTAAACCCGCTCTTTTCAACCTGTTCAGCAAAATCGGCGCTTTCAGCAAGAAAACCATAACCAGGGTGAATGGCAACCGCATCGGTAACCTCAGCCGCGGCAATGATTGCAGGTATATTTAAATAACTTTCCATGGGTGACGCGGGGCCAATACAGACTGATTCATCCGCAAGGCGAACATGCATCAGATCAGCATCAGCAACAGAGTGCACCGCTACCGTTTTAATACCAAGTTCGCGACAGGCTCTTAAAATTCGTAGAGCAATTTCACCGCGATTGGCAATAACAATTTTATCTAACATAAATTATCTCTTTAAAATAATGAACGGAATCCCACTCATTAATAATCTGTATATCGTACAGATAGTATTCAGTTCGTTTTATTGTTTATTCAACAATAAACAGAGGCTCATCAAATTCCACCGGCTGACCGTCCTCTACCAGCACTGCCTTTATGACGCCGGATTTATCAGATTCAATCTGGTTCATCATTTTCATGGCTTCAATAATACAGAGGGTATCTCCAACATTAACGCGATCACCGACCTCTACAAATATTTTTGCACCGGGAGAAGGTGCTTTATAAAAAGTACCCACCATAGGAGAGCGAACTGCGTGACCTGAGAGGCTATCTGAAGCAGCCGTGACTCTTTCAGGTTCAGAGTTTGGAGCTGAAACAGGCGCAACAACCGGTTGAGCCACAGGCGTTGGTGCGGCCTGTTGGGCTCCAACCATATTACGACTGATACGTACCGATTCTTCACCTTCACATATTTCGATTTCGGCAATATTGGATTCTTCTAGTAACTCGATCAGTTTTTTGACTTTACGTATATCCATGGATTTTCTCTTTTTGTAAATTGAAAAAAATTTAAAGTTTAAGGCCTGCCAGGTATTCCAATGCAGCATCTATTGCCAGGGAATAACTCTGTGCACCAAAGCCACTAATTACTCCCAGTGCGATATCACTGAAAAATGAATGGTGTCGAAAAGGTTCTCTGCTCATCGGATTTGATAAATGAATTTCGATAAAGGGTGTATTAACCGCTAACAGGGCATCCCGAATCGCCACACTTGTGTGAGTAAAAGCGGCAGGATTTATGATGATGATTTTTGTGTCATCATCAAGTGTGTGTTGTATGCGTTCAACCAGTTTCTCTTCAGCATTGCTTTGCAGACTATCCAAACTATAGCCAGCGGCAATAATTTGTTCTTTGGCTTTCTCTAAAATCTGCTGTAAAGAATCAGAACCGTATATTTCAGGTTCTCTTTTACCTAACATATTTAAATTGGGGCCATTGAGTAACAGAATGTCTGACATAGATTAACTTGATCCTAACGTGCAATAAAATACGCTAAAAAGCGTAAAATTCAAGACATTGTTATATTTTGCACTTATATAGCAAAAAAGTCTAGTTTTACCTGTTGGAATGTCAGTTGGTTTGACCAGTTTTATCAAGATAGAGAATTATCAGTACATTTTTGCAGACGTTATTGCTATTTAACAGCTAATTACCTGATTCTTATATAACCACAAAATATTTATGGTTAAAAATTGATGTAGATCAATGGAAAATTGACTGAGTTGTATAAGATATGACTAAATTAGAAATTACTTATATTAACTTTTAACTTTAATCAGGACTATAAAAATGTCACATTTAATTGCGAAAACCATTACATCAGCTGTTTTACCCGTGGTGCTATTATCGGCGAGTGGTCTTGCCCTTGCACATAAAGCCGGTGATACTATTGTCAGAGCGGGCTATGCACAGGTTAGTCCCGACGCCAGTAGTTCAACTGTGCTTGGTGTAGCGGATTCAGGAGTCGATGTAAAAAATAATGCACAGCTTGGTCTCACGGGTACTTATATGTTGACCGATAACTTCGGTATTGAAGTTTTAGCAGCGACACCGTTTCAACACGATATTGTGGCTACAGGATCTATTGCATCATTTGGTAAAATTGGTAGTACTAAACATTTACCGCCTACCTTTTCTGCTCAGTACTATTTTACCGGGAGTGATTCTAAAATAAATCCCTATGTAGGTATTGGCGTCAACTACACTACATTTTTCAGTAATAAAACCACACAAAATCTTAATGATGCAGTTGCGGCAGTTACGGGTTTGACGGTAACTTCAACGAGCATGAAACTTGATGATAGTTTTGGGGTTGCATTCGAAGCAGGTGTTGATTTTAATCTTGATAACAACTGGGTGTTAAATGTGTCAGTGTGGAAAGCAGATATTGATACTACAGCTAAAATCAATGTTAATAATGGTGCAGCTAACGCACAGGTAGATGTTAATATTGATCCCATCGTTTATATGATCGGTGTGGGTTATACATTCTAAAGAACCTGTAATTATTTCAGCTATTAATCAAAAAAGGGCATTTAATGCCCTTTTTTATTGCTTGCTATTTATTTGGCAAGCAATATAAACTTAAGTAATGAAAAAAGAATTAACCGATTTACAAAAACAGATTTGTTGGGAAAAGGCTACTGAAAAACCTTTTAGTGGTGAATACTGGAATCATTTTGAGATAGGAAGTTATCATTGTATTAATTGCCACAAATCGCTATTTTCAAGTGATGCAAAGTTTGATGCCGGTTGCGGTTGGCCCAGTTTTTCAAAAGCGATAGATAATAGGAACATAAAAGAAGTTTCTGATGACCGTTATGGTTTGCGCAGGGTAGAGATAATGTGTCATCATTGCGGTGCCCATCTGGGACATGTTTTCGATGATGGCCCCGGTGAAGAGGGCTTGCGGTACTGTGTCAATTCGGCCTCTATTCAGTTTGAAAAAGAGGCAAAATAAGTAACGTCAGTTCTTGAACAGTTTATTCAAAAGCACCTGCAGCACCTGGGAAAACTACCGGACTTTCAAAGCCATCTTTGCTGATGGAAGATACTCCGAAAAAATAATTGTCGATAATAATATTTTCAAGTGTAGCTTCGTTGACATTGCCTACATCTTTGCTGAATTGCCATACAGGTGAAGTAGTCTCCCGCCAGTAAACTCGATAACCTTTGATTTTTGTTTTATCGTGTTCAGGTTGTTGCCATTTCAGGTGGGTATCTTTACTGACTGCGCCAGATAAGACAACGTGGGTTGGTGGGGCTGGTGCCCAGGCCATTGAAGCCAGCGTGACCATATTTAATGCGGTCAGTTTTGCTGCATAAGGAAAGTTGATACCCGAAATTACATCGCCGTAAGCAATACCCTTTTCAGTGCGGATATCCTGATGTTGGCGATTATAATTTTCATGGGCTTCCATAATTCTAACACCGGGATAACCGACCTGATTAAAAGGACGGTGGTGGCCCCCTCGACCAAAGCGATCCAGACGATAAATCATCATCACATCCAGATTATCAATATACTGGTCAGCAAGTTGATCAATATAACGGGCGAGGTTTCTGGATGCTGAATCTACTTCGCCACCGGTAAATCGCCTGATGCGAGCCTCTTTAGCAGTTTCTACCGCACGAGTACCTTCTGAGAAAACCCGTGCATGAGTATTGTCAATTACGCCATCAATACCGGATATATTGCCAATCATATCATTATTTAATACAGCAATAATATGCCAGCCTCGTTTTTTGGCTTCTGCTGCTAGAAGTTTCCCTCCAAATAGCCCTTGCTCTTCACCGGATAAGCCGGCAAAAACGATGGTGGCATTAAAATCATATTTAGATAAAATTCTGGCCGATTCAATTACAGCAGCAAGGCCAGAAGCATTGTCATTGGCTCCAGGTGAATCACTGGTGCTGTTCATTGGGTCGGTCACTCTGGAATCGATATCACCGCTAATTAGTACCACCCGTGAAGGATCGGTTTTTCCTTTTTTTATAGCCAGAACATTAATTACGTCGGTTGCATCAGGGATCCTCTTTTCTGCAGAAATAGTGCCGCCCTGAAACTCAACATTCATACAGTGATGGCAATTTTTATTAATGTTATCAAATTGCTTTTTTACCCAGCGTCTGGCAGCTCCAATACCGCGAGTTGATGATGTAGTTTCTGAGAGAGTGTGGCGGGTGCCAAAGTTAACCAGAGTTTGTACGCTACTTTGGAGATTTTCAGCACTGGCCTGTTTTGCTATTGCGGCCAGTTTTTGATGATACTCCACTGGCGATGCCACACTGAGGGTACTGGAAAAGCTTATGAGGATAATGAGGAATTTATGTTTCATAGGGAAGACCTGCACTTAAAAAGTGGATTCACGAAATAGGGTAATCTTCCCTGAACTATTTACTTAAGGACACAAGTCAATAACTGTGTCCACATTTGTTCATACTAACAGATAGTTCGGGTTATTTAAAAGCCTGGTGAACCCGAGCCACATAATCCTCGGGGGTTAAATAGCCGATAACGCGATTAGTAGTCTGTTCTTTTCCTTCAAGATTAAAGAACATCACTGAGGGTAAACCGAGTACTTTAAAATGTTGCATAATTTCCAGAGTTTCCGGGATGCTGTCATCGCCAACGTCCGCCTGCAGCCAGACAGTATTTTTAAGCGCTTTTCTTACACGAGGGTCAGGAAATGTATATTCAGCCAACTCACTACAGGCTGTACACCAATCTGCAAACAGATCGAGCATAACAGTTTTACCTTGAGAATTCGCTTTTTTTACAGCTGCATTAATCTCGGCAAGGGATTTTACCTGCACAAAAGGTAAGTTGGCGTGAGCAGAGGTTCCATTGACCATTTGAGTTGCGCCATTATTTGCCAGAGGCTTCAGAGGATTTGTATTACCCTGGGCAGCACCAACAAATAAAATAACACTATAAAGGACAAAAAATAAGCCAATACCTTTCCAGAATTTTGGCCAGGTGTTTTCGGGTCTGGATTCGAATGCGCCGAGATAAACCCCCGACATTAATAGTAATAACCCCCAGAGAACCATGACCACTGGCCCCGGTAACAGATGATCGGAGATGGTGATAGCAACTGCGAGTAAACCCACGCCAAAGGCATATTTCACGCCATCCATCCAGGCTCCTGCTTTAGGCATAAATTTACCTTCAGAAACACCAATGATAATTAAGGGGATGCCGATACCCATGGCCATGGCATACATATAAAGTCCACCTAAAACATAATCACCGGTATCGGCAATATGTAACAGAACACCGGCCAGTGGCGCTGACATGCAGGGGCTGACAATCAGTGCTGAAATTAATCCCATTATGGCAACTCCGAAGAAAGTACCACCGGTTTGTTGATTACTGACATCAGATAATTTTGACTGTAATCCGGAAGGTAATTTCAGTTCATAAAAACCAAACATACTTAAAGCCAACAGGATGAAAATAATACTGGCGATGGCGACCACCCAGACTGACTGGAAAACCCCGGCCAGAGAATGGCCGGCCGATGCGGTTAAAACGCCAAGCGCCACATAAGTAATTGCCATACCCTGAACGTAGACAAAAGAAAGCCAGAAAGCTTTTGTGGGCGAGGTCTCTTTACCCTGTCCTGCGACTATGCTCGCTAAAATGGGCATCATAGGAAAAACGCAGGGTGTAAAGGTTAAAGCAAGACCTAATAATAAGAACAGGCCTAAGGAGACCA
>DRNA01000194.1 GCA_011322365.1 Aeromonadales bacterium
AGTGGTTTCGGATACTCTTGAAGGCAGAATTGGGGAAGGTAAATTATTTGAGGAAACCTTTGGTCCAAAGGCAAAAGCAATTTTTGATCAGGTAAAACAGGTTCAAATTGTTGCCTGTGGCACCAGTTATAATGCCGGGATGGTGGCACGATACTGGTTTGAAGAAGTTGCAGGCATTTCCTGTCAGGTTGAAATAGCCAGTGAAATAAGATACCGAAAAACGGTGGTTGCAAATGGTACACTTTTTGTCACTATTAGTCAGTCAGGTGAAACCGCTGATACTCTGGCGGCCATGAGGAACTCTAAAAAACAGGGTTATTTGGCTTCCCTGGTCATTTGTAATGTTGCGGGATCATCGCTGGTTAGAGAGTCTGATCTGGTGTTGATGACCCGAGCTGGTGCTGAAATTGGTGTAGCTTCAACTAAGGCATTTACAACTCAACTGGTTTCATTGATGTTACTTGTTATAGCGCTAGGGAAACGAAATCAATTATCGGCAGAAAAAGAAAAAGAAATTATTGATAATTTAATGCTTCTACCCAGGCAGATACAACAGGCTCTCGATTTAGATGAAGCCATTGCTGTTATGTCAGAAGATTTTGCGGATAAAAACCATGCCCTGTTTTTAGGACGAGGTACACAGTTTCCCATCGCTATGGAAGGTGCTCTGAAATTAAAAGAAATCTCTTATATCCACGCTGAAGCCTATCCTGCCGGAGAATTAAAACATGGTCCATTAGCGCTGGTAGATAATGAGATGCCAGTAATTGCTGTTGCACCAAATGACAAATTATTAGATAAATTAAAGTCAAATCTTGAGGAAGTTAGAGCTCGAGGCGGACAATTATACCTGTTTGTCGATGAAAGCAATAAAATGACGGAAAAAAATGATACTAAAATTATTTTTATTGCAAAAATGGATCAATTATTAGCACCCATCGTTTATACGATACCCCTACAATTGCTCTCCTATCATGTAGCGGTGATAAAAGGGACAGATGTTGATCAACCGCGCAACCTGGCAAAATCTGTTACAGTTGAATAAGATGGAAAAAGAAAAAATGGAGATCTTATTGTAATGAAAAATGTAAGAGCAATATTGGCAGCAATAATAATTTATTTTATTTTTGCTTCCCTCTCTGCTTTTGCTATTGAAACAGTAAGAATTCAAAACAATAAAAATGGTGTGCCATTAGGATATCAATTACAGTACCTGTTTGATGAAAACAAAAAGTTAACACTGGAAGAAATCCGATCTGAAAAATACAATGAAAAGTGGAATTTCAGCAATCAGCAAATATTAAGTTTTGGCTTAAATGAGGGTGCCGTATGGGTCAGAGTGCGCTTAAAAAACTATTCGGAAAAACACCTTAAAGAAGTTTTAATGATGCCACAGGCCGGTGTGGAAATACTGGATCTCTATGTAATTAAAAAAAACAATAAGATTATTGTACAGAAGGCTGGAACAAAAAGGCCTTACTCTGCCCGACCAATTCAAACCCGTTCATTTAATACCCTTTTAGATTTTAAGCCGAAAGAAAGTATGGATGTTTACATTAGAGCAGAAACAACGGGAACTTTACAAATACCATTGTCTTTATGGGATTATGCGGGGTTTCTTGAACATGAACAAACCATCAACTTCACTTCGGGGCTTTTTTTCGGGGCTATGTTAATCATGTTGCTATATAACCTTATTGTATATTTTGAACTAAAGGAAAAGACCTATTTATATTTTGTCATTTATATAGCTGCTTTGACGACAGTACAGTTGTCGATAACGAATTATGGCTTTCAATATCTCTGGTATAACAGTCCATGGTTTGAAAGTAAATCGTTTACTGTGGTGGTCGGGTTATTGATCGCATCAGCCAGTCAGTTTGTGAAAGGATTTTTAACAACAGAATCGAAATTAAAAACAGCTTTAAATTTATGTATTGGTTTGAGTTTGATTTACTCCTTTATAGCACTGTTTCTAGATTTTGGTATCGCATTTAGACTGGTCATCCCGTTGATATTTTTTGCAGGTCTGGTTGGCTTCTGGACCGTTATAAGTATCTGGTTATACGGAACCAGAGTTTCCAAATTCCTTGTTATTGGATGGAGTTTGTTTTTATCAGGTGGTGTGTTATTGCTATTATCAAGACTGGCCATTCTGGAATCCAGTTTTCTATCTGAAAGAGGCCTGGAAATAGGTGCAGTGCTTGAGATATTATTTTTATCACTTGCTCTTGTAGAAAAAATTAAAGAAGCTGATGAAAAAAGAGATATAGCTCAACGGCATTTATTGAATATACAACAACAAACAACCAATCAATTAGAAGTTCGTGTTAAAGATCGCACTTCAGAAATTGAAAGCATCATGAAAAAGTTAGAAAGTGCAAATAAAAAATTAACCACACTAAGTGCTGTTGATGGACTAACACAATTAAATAACCGTACTTATTTTGACGGAACCTTTGAAGCACAATGGAAACACGCCTTACGATCAAAGTCTGCTATTGCTTTGTTGTTAATGGATATAGATAACTTTAAAAGAATCAATGATGAATGGGGGCATCTTATTGGAGATGAATGTTTAAAACTTATAGCTGATGCTATTAAAGCACAGGTAGTAAGAGAAACTGACACTGTGGCCAGATATGGTGGTGAAGAATTTGTGGTGTTGTTACCACACATATCAATAGAAAATGCAAAAATTATTGCGGAAAAAATCAGAAAAAACATCTCTACACTAGCACCGGAATTTGAAGGCGAAAAACTGATGCTTACTATTAGTATCGGTTTGGCAATGCTGAAACCTTCACCTACAGAAACCACTCATGATTTAATTCAAATGGCAGATTTAGCGCTTTATAAAGCAAAAAAAGAAGGCCGAAATCGTGTGGTAGTTGCAGATGATTCCATGAGAAAGAAACTGGAAGAAATCACCAAAATCTGAGTTAAGCTGAAGGGTTTTTAAGTTCACAACAAACGGTATTTCGACCTTTGTCTTTGGCACGATAAAGGGCTACATCAGCGCGGTTAATCACATCTTCAATAGTATCATTATCTTCAAATTCAGCAACGCCAATCGACAGGGTTATATTTTGAGAGCTCTGATCCAGTTGAAAAGGATTAGAGGCAATATTTTGTCGGATTTTGTTTACAGCTTTAGTTGCCTGGTTAAGGTGAGTTTCTGGTAGAATCATAATAAATTCTTCACCACCATATCTGGCGATAAAATCAGTCTCACGACTGGCAGCTAATAAACCACGAGCAAGACCAGCTAAAACTTTATCGCCATTGGTATGGCCAAACTCATCGTTAATTTTTTTAAAGTGATCAACGTCAGCTATGGCAAGAGTGAGTGGGTGGCGGTAACGACGCCAGCGCATATACTCTTCATTTATTTTTCTCTGGAAAGCATAACGGTTGGGCAAACTGGTTAACGGATCTGTTTCTGCCAGATGTTGTTGTTTTTGTAGCTTGTGTTGTAATTCATTAATATCCGAACGACTTTCATTTAACTGATTATTCAACAAACCCATTTTTTCCTGATTTTTTTTCACAAAGGTTTCATGAACTTCCTGGAAGACATCAAGATTTGATATAACTTGCTCTAATCGATTTTCAACATTATGTTGTAATTCATTTAAATCTTTAGCAGCAACAACATTTTCCTGCATTGAATGGACCTGGGCTCTAACTTTTGTATCCATAATTTTACTTGCCTGTTCGTCTTTCAGTTGAGCTTCGGCATGAGTGTTTAACAAATCCTGAACAATATCCAGGCGTTGATTGAGCTGGTTTAAAAAATGTTCAAAACGTGATTTATCTTCACTATTAATATCCAGCACCAGAGCTGATATGGAACTCATTACATCGGGCACTCTATCGATAGAATCAAGCTCGGCAAGGAATTCTCGCACATGTGATATTTGAGGGCTAAATTTTTCAGGAACGTTAAGTTGATCTAGAAATTGAAAAATAGTTCTTTGAATCTGTTGAATAGATTCGGCGTAAAAAGTGTTTTCTGTTGTAGATACAGATTTTAAATTAAAAAGTCTTGAAAAAAAACTGTTTGTCTGTTTTTTTTTGGGCAAGATCTTAACCAGTTTATCAAGGGTTTTGAATAAAGGATGATTAACACCTGATGTGATTATGCGTTCAATTTTTTGTTTTAAATCTGGAAATTCCTTAGACAATTGTTCAAGCAGGCCTTGTAATATTTGTTGCTGGCTTAGGCTGGCAGTGTTCTGTTCTAATTCATCATCTATAGTCATCAATAAACGTGCTATTGATTCGACCTGCTGATTTATTTTTTCAATAACAGCGTCTGAACGCACCAGATTTCTTAAGGTGTGTAATTCATTATCAAGTTTGGCATTGATACCAACAGCAGCAAAACTGACTTTAACCAGATGTTTGCGCAACAAATCATTGTCTGTCAGTAAGGTATCAATTTTTTCTGCGAGAACTTTTTCATTCATGTCTATTCACTCAAGTAGTGCTTTATCCGGTTCCTGTTTTTGTTCCAGCCCATCGCTACAAAGTACCTGAGCCAGATTTTCAGGCAAGTCCAAAGTGACTGCAATAGGAAGATGGTCAGAATAACGAAAAGGCAGCACCTCGGTTTTGGTGACAGATAAATTATTACTAACTAACACATGGTCAATATGTGTCGTTGGTTGCCAACTGGGATAGGTGCTAACGAGTTCTTTTTCCCCAGCAATTTGTAGATTATTCTGTTGAGTCCATTGTTTGAGTTCTTCGGGTAACATGTTCATATCCCCTAAAATGATAACAAAGGGGTGTTTTTTTAAAAGGGTGGAGAGATAATGTAATTGTTGAGCTCGTGCTTTTTTGCCCAATGAAAGATGTACTACGTAAACAGCCAGGTGAATGTTGTTTTCACCAAAAATGGCTTCAATGGCACCACGGCCTGGTATCCGACCTGGTAACTTGTGGTTTGTAATTGAGCTAACCGGCAGACGGGAAAGTAAGCCATTACTCTGTTGGGCAATTTTTCCAAGGTTACGGTTGCATTGATGATACCATGCATTAAATTGGCCAATATCACCCAGATACTGTACCTGGTTTATAAAACCACTACGCAAACTGCCACCATCAACTTCCTGTAAGGCAACAATATCATAGTCTTTAAGTATTTTTGATACGCCATGTAAATTATTCTGTCGTTGTTTACTGGGAAACAAATGACGCCAGCTTCGCGTCACATAATGACCAAAACGATGACTGTCAATGCCAACCTGAATATTATAGCTCAACACTTTTAACTGTCGCATCTAGAGGGACTCCGGCAGAAACTGTGAGAGGCAGATAGTTTGATAGAGTGGTTTAATAAAAGACATAAAACAAGTCTAGTTGAAAGCTGGCAATCTACAAATTTATGCCAAAATTTAAGAAAAAAAAACGCTGAAAAATCAGCGTTTTTGTTATTTATCAGTATTAACTTAATGTAGGCCACCCACATAATGAGCTATAGCCTCAATTTGCTCGTCACTCATTAGTTTGGCCACATTTCGCATGACTTCATTACTGTCATTTTTTCTGGTCCTGGCCCGAAAGTCTTTTAACTGTTTCGCGATATATTCAGCATTTTGGCCGGCCAGTGCAGGAAATCCTGCTGCAGGCATGCCTTCACCTTTTGCGGCATGACAGGCTATGCAGGCGGTTACTTTACGTTCTGTATCGCCAGCGCGGTAGAGTTTTTGACCCAGTTCGAAAAATTTGTCATCTACGGACATCCGGGTCACTGGCAATGAAGAGAAATATGCTGCCACACTGGCAAAATCTTCATCGGCAAGGGTCATGATCATGCTATTCATAGTGGCATCTGTTCGAGCCGGTCCATGTTTAAAATCTTTCATTTGCTTTACCAGATAAGCCGCATTTTGACTTGCCAGTTTAGGCCAGAGTTTGTTAGCGGCACTACCGTTGCCATCTTCGCCATGGCAGGCAAAACAGGCGACTGCTTTTGTTTTGCCATCGGCGGCAATTGCTGAGAATGAAAATAAAGAGAAAATGACAACAACACCGAGAACCATTAGCCGTTTAATCATGAGAACAACCCCACTAAAATTTAGATAATTTGAATGTGGGCACAACTAATTAGTAATGGTGCCCATGTACTAATAACGCTGAATTATACCCTAAATTAATAATATGACCACGAAACTTGTGTTTTTTTCTTCAAAGATTGTTTGAGGCTTAAAACAAATCTGCTAATTTTCTGGCCGTTCTATTTTAATGATTATGAGAATATCTTTAATAGTTAGGGTAAAATACCCTGAGTTTTGTTAGTGAGATCATCATGCCTATAAAATATCGTTCCGCCCAATTTTTAACCAGTGCGGCAAAATTAGTACAGTTGCCAGAGGATATTGGTATCGAAGTGGCTTTTGCCGGTCGTTCCAATGCGGGAAAGTCGAGTGCTCTAAATCGGCTGACCGATCAAAAAGGCCTGGCGCGTGCAAGTAAAACACCGGGCAGAACGCAGCTAATCAATTTATTTACGCTTACAGAGGATAAGCGGCTGGTTGATCTGCCAGGTTATGGTTTTGCTAAAGTATCACTGGAAATAAAAAAACGCTGGCAACAAACTTTAGCGCAATATCTTCAACAGCGTAATTGCCTGAGAGGGCTGGTGTTGCTTTCGGATATTCGTCACCCGTTGAAAGAACTGGATCTCAATATGCTGGATTGGGCAGTAAAGGTTGATCTACCGGTTCAGTTGTTATTGAGCAAGGCAGATAAATTAAAATCAGGAGCTCAAAAAGGGACTTTATTAAAAATTCAGAGCCTGATTAATCAAAGATATGGAGAAGCAGCTGATATGCAGGTGCAATTATTTTCTTCATTGAAAGGCATTGGAGTCGATACTTTAGTGAAACGACTTGATGGCTGGTTTAACATGAAGACAGAGTAAAAAATGGCCAAAAAAATGCCCCGAAGCCTGGGGGCTGTCGGGGCAGCTCAGTTAAACCTGGGGAAGCTTAACTGAAATCCCGCAAGAAGGAGGGTATGCGGGTGAGTACCATCAATGGCACTCGTAACAATTAGACCCACAAAGAACTAAAAAAGTTACGGCCGAGAGGTTAAATAAATGTAAAAAAGTATGTCCAACTATTCTTTTGCACGGGTATAGAAGTGTTTAATGAGCTTCATCCCAATTATTACCAATCCCGGCATCCACAATTAAAGGCACGGATAGTTTTACCGCATTCGACATACGCTCTGCTATTTGTCGGGCATATTCAGAGGCCTGTTTTTCCGGGGCTTCAAAGACCAGTTCATCGTGGACCTGCATGATCATATTTAACGGTAATTTTTCTGAATTTATCCAATGATCAATCTGAATCATGGCTTTTTTGATAATATCGGCAGCTGTTCCCTGCATGGGTGCATTGATGGCTGTTCTTTCCGCAGCCTGTCGATGTAAGCCATTTTTAGCATTGATCTGGGGTAAATATAAACGTCGACCAAACAGAGTTTCAACATAACCCTGCTCTCTGGCGGTTTCTTTAATATTTTCCATATAGGTTTCAACGCCGGGATACCGTGCAAAATACTTATGCATGTAATGAGTGGCTTCATCTCTCGGGACATCCAGTTGTTTTGCCAGCCCGAAAGCCGACATGCCATAAATTAAGCCAAAGTTTATAGCTTTGGCCCGTCGACGCTGTTCCCGGCTGACATCGTCCAAAGCGACTTCAAAAACTTCTGCTGCGGTTGCACGGTGAACATCAAGCCCTTTCTCAAAGGCGTGTAACAACCCCGGATCCTGAGACAGGTGGGCCATAATGCGTAATTCAATTTGTGAATAATCCGCTGCGATAATTTTTTGGGAAGGGGGAGCTATAAATGCCTGGCGGATTTTACGACCCTGTTCGGTGCGGATAGGAATATTTTGTAAATTGGGATCGGTGGACGAGAGTCTTCCCGTGGCGGTTACCGCCTGCTGATAGGAAGTATGAATACGACCGGTGCGACTGTTTACCTGCAGGGGTAATTTATCCGTATAGGTCGATTTCAGTTTGCTTAAACTGCGGTATTCCAGAATAAGTTTAGGTAAAGGGTAGTCCAGCGCCAGTTCCTGAAGGACTTCCTCTGCCGTTGAAGGCTGGCCCTTAGGGGTCTTTTTTAATACAGGAAGCTTAAGATCTTCAAACAGAATCTGTTGTAATTGTTTAGGGGAGCTTAAATTGAACTCAATACCAGCCAGTTCATAGGCCCTTATTTCCAGTTCCAGCAGCCGGCTACCAATTTGCGAACTTTGTTCTCTTAAAGCCTGAGAATCAATCAGCACGCCTCGTCTCTCTATTGTTGCAAGCACTGTTATCAGCGGGATTTCAATTTCATTATACAAAGTGAGTAAAGAGGGAATTTTCTCAAGACGAGGCTTTAAATTCTGGTGAAGTTGCAAGGTAATATCAGCATCTTCTGCCGCATAGGGTACGGCCTGTTCCAGATCAATTTGATTGAATGTAAGTTGCTTTTTTCCTTTGCCGGCAATATCTTCAAAGTGGATACATTGGTGATTCAGGTATTTTAGTGCCAGAGAATCCATATCATGACGCCGAGCGGTACTATCCAGTACATAGGATTCCAGCATGGTGTCATCGCTGATTCCTCGCAGGGTAAGATTGTCATTAGCAAAAATTTTAAAATCATATTTCAGGTTCTGCCCGACTTTAGGCTTCTGAGGATCTTCGATGAAGGCTGTTAATTGTTCCAGTACCCAGCCTTTATCCAGTTGTTCCGGTGCACCGGGGTAATTATGCATTAAAGGAATGTAACAGGCATCTCCTACGTCTGTGGCCAGAGAAATACCGACTAAATCTGCCTGCATGGCATCAATATGGGTGGTTTCCGTATCGATCGCAGTTAAGCTTGCCTGCTCAATTTTTGATAGCCATTGCCTGAACTGTTTTTTAGTTAGAATTTCTTCATAGTGGGTTTGTTGTATTTTTGTGTTTGTGTTGACCTGTAATTCGCTATGGTTTGATGAAAGTTCTTCCAGCCAGCTATTAAATTCGAGATTTTTTAACTGGGAAGCTAACGCGCTAGTATCTGCTGGTTGAATTTTTAAATCCTCAAGGGTTTCGGGTAAATCGAGATCACATTGGATGGTAACCAAAGTGGATGAAAG
>DRNA01000195.1 GCA_011322365.1 Aeromonadales bacterium
GATTCAGGGCAATAAGCAATGCTTCAGCCCAAAACCAGAAGATTGCCGCATACTGGTGGCCGCCAGCGGCGGCCCCATACCGGTACAGAACCACAACTATGAGTTTTTTAACTGGGGACTGGATATCCCGTCAGGAAACTATATCTGTTTTAACGGTAACAAAGAACAGGAAATCGGACGGGTAACGGCCAATACTCCACAGTCCAGACCCAGAATGGCTGTAGTGCTGGATTATGCAGATATTATGCTCAGAGATAAAATGAAAAAAGGACTGTTTCTGGAATTCTTTTCCATGGAAGATGATGGTGACTTTACTATTGTTATTAATCCCAATGCGAATATACCGACAGAGAATTTGTTTGAGAGTATTTCATTGTGTGCATCCGTTGGCAGTGCGACTGAGTGTATTAGTGGTAAAGTTATGCCGGTGGCAGATAAAAAAGATGTGTATCGGTTTAGTCCAGATGATGATATTGATGATTTTGTAAAACGGATACAAAAGAAAAAGCACGGGCTCTTTTTAAAAGTTAAATTTAATAATAATCAATCAAAAGAATATTTAACACAGTATAATTATGACTCAGAATGGATTGTAAATATTGTGATAAAACCTAAAAAAGAAGTTGTTAAAAAGGAATTTGGAAAACATGAAGTGCCAGTCAGCAGTACAATGAATGATATGGCTGATGGTGTAGAAGGGTATGTGATAGCAAGGCATGAAGTGTGGGGAGAGGTTCCTGACTTTAAATGGTATAAGGATAACTTTTCAGATGAATATTTTTTCTAAAACAAAAATAATTTTATTTATAGTAATACTGATTTTTTCGGAGACAGCAATGAGCAATTTTTTAAGCAAACATTTAAATGCATCTGAATTGCAGGAAATGTTAAACGTTGACAAAGAAAAAGATAGGATGATACTCGAAAATATTACAATCAGCAATTTGGATTTTCCAGAGACAACAGTTAGTGAGATAACTTTTTCTAACACTGATTGGAAGCATATTAATGGCGAAGGGAGGGTGTTTAATATACTGACCTTTAAAGATTGCAAGCTGGAGGATATAAACTTCAGAAAGATTAAAGCAAAAATATTAAAATTTATAAATTGTGAATTGATAAATGTTGTTACCAGAAAATCAGAAGTTGATTATTTAATCTTTAAAAATTCAAAAATAATAAGTACGGATTCCAATATAGAACATAACTGGTGGGAGATGAAAACTGACAAGGTTGAAATTACAGACTCTGATCTGGAAAATATCTCATTCTATGATGGCGTTGGAAAGTTCTATATTAAACAAAGTAAATTAGAGTTTGTTGATGGTAGGGGATTGAAAAAAGGTTCCTTACTGGAAATATATGATGTGAAAGCTACTCGAATGGATTTTTCTAATTCTTATCTGGACCATTTAATAATAAAAAATAGTTTTATAAATGATTCAAAAGTCAATGAGTCTTATATAAAGAAAGTCGTTCTGGATAATAACAATTTTTATGATACAGCTATTACAGACATAAAAGAATGTAATTTTGTTAAAGCAGATAATATTTCAGAGTTAACGGTAGGTGGAGATGTTGAAGAATTAAAAATAAGCAATTGCAGAAATGGTTCTGATGTGTTTATTGCTGATAGTCAGTTTGATACGGTTGAAATTGAACAGTGTAATACGGATGAATTTTTAGCATTTGAAGCAAAAATAAATACAATGAAATTATCGAACATGTATATTAATAGGTTTAATATTAATAATAGCAATATTAAATCCCTGGAATTAAATAATATTACAATTTCAAAAAAACTCTATACCAAAAATACACAGGTAGAAAACTATAAAGCCATTAATGTGACAGTAAAAGAAGGTATAAAACGTAAAACAGGTGGGGAAAATATCACCATCAAAAGCACTCCATAAAATTACATGTTGTAGTTCAGTTTCATCCGCCCGAACAAGGTGTTACACCCTTTTCGGTCACTCCCACCGCAGTGCACTGTACCAGCAGGAAGGTGAAGCCAGCTCCATAAAAGACACCCTGCTGCTGCGTGATAACCGTCTGGTCAGTGGACAGACAGCCCGGATTCAGGGCAATAAGCAATGCTTCAGCCCAAAACCAGAAGATTGCCGCATACTGGTGGCCGCCAGCGGCGGCCCCATACCGGTACAGAACCACAACTATGAGTTTTTTAACTGGGGACTGGATATCCCGTCAGGAAACTATA
>DRNA01000196.1 GCA_011322365.1 Aeromonadales bacterium
ACATTGAATCAATCAACTTTTAAACTCCCTGTTAAAATTTCAGTTTTTTCATTAAAGCTCTGGATAATATCTGTAGCGACTTGCCTGGCCTGTTTATCAGCCAGAAGTATACTCTCCAGCACTTCAGCCGAAGTGATATCTAATTGTTTTAATGTCATTTCAATAACCTCAGCTATCTGTAGAAAGGCAATGTCCTGCTGTAGGAAAGCAGCAACTGCCACCTCATTTGCTGCATTAATTATTGCCGGAGCAGTGCCTCCTAATTGTAATGCCCTGTAAGCAAGAGCGAGACAGGGAAACTTTACTAAATCAGGGGCACTAAAATCCAGACGATTATTCATCACCATATCCAGGGGTTCTACTCCGGATGAAATTCTGTCAGGCCATGCAAGTACGTGAGCAATAGGTGTACGCATATCCGGGTTACCTAATTCCGCAATAACCGAGCCATCTTTATAACTCACCATGGAATGAATGATACTTTGCGGATGAACCAGTACATCAATGTAATTTTCAGAAATACCATAAAGATAGCTTGCTTCAATGACTTCCAGACCTTTGTTCATCAAAGTTGCAGAATCTACTGATATTTTTCGACCCATGCGCCAGTTGGGATGAGCACAGGCCTGATCCGGTGTGATCTGTTGCAGATCTTCAAGAGATTTATTTAAAAAAGGGCCACCGGAAGCGGTCAGTACCAGTTTTTCCACACCCAGTTGACACCAGTTGACGCTAACACCATTTTTATAATGGTGGTTAGGTAAACATTGAAATAAAGCATTATGCTCACTATCCACGGGTAATAATAAAGCCCGATGTTTGATAACCTGTTGCATAAAAAAGTCGCCCGCCATTACCAGAGCTTCTTTATTCGCCAACATGATTTTTTTACCAGTCTGAACAGCCGAAAGGGTCGGCAATAACCCGGCCGCACCCACAATTGCCGCAACTACCGTATCCACCGCTGGATCTGAAGCAACCATTTGCAGACCAGTTAAACCCGATGCTACCCGGGTTGATAAACCGGCTTCTCCAATTGCTTTTTGTAACTGCTCGGAAGAAGTGTCATCGTAACAGACAGCCCAAAGAGGTCTGAATTTAATTACCAGCTCAAACAACTTTTCCCACTGTGTATTAGCAGTTAAAGCAAAGACTTCAAATCTTTCCGGGTTACAGGACAATACATCCAGTGTACTGGCGCCAATGGAACCTGTTGCTCCTAATAGTGTGATAGATTGCTTAGCCACGTTAAAGCTATAGCCAGTATAAAATAAAGGCGAAAACTGGAACAGCAGAAGTAATAGAATCTATTCTATCCAGAATTCCGCCGTGACCAGGCAATAAATGGCTACTATCTTTAATCTGTTGTTGACGTTTATAAATGCTCTCGGTCAGATCGCCTACTATGGAAACCAGTATCAAAATTAACGAAATGATGATAATTGAAGTTAAGCTCAATTCCAGGCCAAAAGGTGTGGCAGTGAAAATAGCGACAATCAAAGCTAAAATTGCACCACCCAAAACGCCTTCCCAGGTTTTTTTAGGACTTACACTGGCAGCCAGTTTATGTTTACCGAAAGATTTCCCCGAAAAATAGGCTCCCGTATCGGCTGACCAAATCTGTAACAACACAAATAACAATAACCAGCTTCCCGCCAGAGATGATTGCAGAATATCTATCGCTCTAATACTGATTAAGGCGATCCAGCAGGGGAGTAGAATCAACAAGCCAGCAATAGCTCGTGCCCAGAGTAAATCTGGACCGGCAAGCCAGTTCGCTTTGCCTGAAAGCAGAGAAACCAGACAAACTAACCACCAGATAACACCAGCACTGAGAATCCATAAAGGAAGGTAGCGAATATTGAGCCATTGCGTCAGTGATTGTGGCTCAGGAGCACCTGGCCAGAATTCGATATCAGGGACGAGCCAGAGAATCGCTATCATTATTAACTGTAATACTATCAGATAGATAAAGCGGGATGACAATTCAGTTAGACCCATTAAGCGACTCCATTCCCAACCTGCCAATAATATGACAAAACTGATACCAATAGTAAAATAGGAAAGAGAAGCCATAAACAACAGCCAGCCCACGACAGGTAAAAGTACTAATACTGTAGCAATGCGTTTTATTAACATATTTTCAACCTATTCGTTGCTGATATCTGATTCATTATGTCTCACGTGCTGCTCAGAAGCTATTTTACCAAACCTGCGTTCTCGATTGGAAAATTCTTCAATAGCCTGTTGTAAATCAATAGCACCAAAATCCGGCCACAACTTATCTGAAAATACCAGTTCAGCATAAGCAATCTGCCATAGGAGAAAGTTACTGATGCGTTGTTCACCACCAGTTCGTATAAACAGATCCACTGACGGTGCATCTGATAGCATCAAGTGTTTTTCGATAGTTGTTTCATCAAAATCCTTCAGACCCAGTTCATTCTCTGACATTGATAAACATATTTTTTTCAAAGCCTGCTTAATGTCCCAACGTCCACCATAATTGGCAGCGATATATAATTGCAGGCCATTATTTTCTGCGGTTAACTGTTCTACATCCTCAATTGTCTGCTGTAGTTTTTTATCAAACCGACTCACATCTCCAATAATTTTCATACGAACATTATTTTTATGTAACTTTTTAGACTCTGCATTTAATGCTTTAATAAAAAGTTTCATTAAAAAGCCAACTTCATCTTCCGGTCGTTTCCAGTTCTCACTGGAAAAGGCAAATAAAGTCAACGCTTCAATATTCCATCTGGCTGCACTTTCAACCATGGTTCTGGCTGATTCCACTCCCTGTTGATGCCCGAAGACTC
>DRNA01000197.1 GCA_011322365.1 Aeromonadales bacterium
ACAAAGGATTTGAGCTGATTCTGCCAGTTGCTTTAAGAGTTTGCCCACAATTTCGGCGGTAGCACCACCGATACCAACATCAACTTCATCGAATACCATAACCGGAATGGTTCCTTTACTGACGGTTACCACCTGGATTGCCAGGCTGATACGTGACAATTCGCCACCGGAAGCTATCTTGTTAAGAGGCTGTGCCGGTAATCCGGGATTTGGCTGAATAAAAAGGCTGACTTTTTCCAATCCGTCTTGTGACGGTGTGTCTTCATGAGATTCAAAGCGTACTTCAAGAATGCTGTCTTTCATTCCCAGTAAGGTTAATTGTTGGGCGACTTTTTCTTCCAGTTGGCTGGCCGCATTTCTGCGGCTTCTGCTGAGTTTTTTTGCTGCTGTGAAATAGTGTTTTTGTGCCGAAACGGTCTGTTGTTCAAGTGCTGTGAGACTGTCTTCATCAGCATTAAGCGCTCTATATTCTTCGGTGAGCGCCTGATGATGTGCTACCAGTTGGGAAGGTTCTATGTGGTGTTTTCTGGCCAGATCGTGCCACAGGGACAGGCGCTGTTCAATTTGAAAAAGACGTTCCGGATCCAGAATGAGGCTTTCTGTATAGTGGCGCAATTCATTAGCCACTTCAGTAATTTCAATAATGGTAGATTGTAATTGTTCCGTTAATGGAGACAGGCGGTTATCCAATTTTTGAGCATCGGACAACTCAGAGAGTGTTTTTTGCAGGATATCACTGACATTGTGTTCGGAATAAGCGGTTGTGTCTTCTGTTGCTGATAAACGAGCCAGTTGTATCAGGGAAGTTTGTTTTAATTCATTAGCGTGAGACAGACGTTGATGCTCTTTTTCAATGCTATTGACTTCTTCATCGGTCAGGGCAAATTCATCCAGTTCCTGTAGCTGGTATTGTAATAATGTTTTCCGATCGGCACGATCCTTTGTGGCAGATTGTAATGACTGTAGCTGGCTTTTCAATTCCCTGTATCGCTGAAATAACCCCGAAACTTCATGCACCAGTTGTTGATGCCCGGCAAATTGATCCAGTAATTTAAGTTGTTGCAAGGGCTTTAGCAAAGCGTGATGGGCATGTTGCCCATGGATATCAATGACAAATTCAGCCAGTTGCTTTAGCATGGAAAGAGTTACCGGCTGATCATTAATAAAAGCCTTTGAACGCCCATCGGAACTCAGCGTTCTTTTAATTAAACACTGGTGATCTTCTAATAGATCATGTTGATCCAGCCACTGTGAAATTCTAGCTTCACTACGAATATCAAAACTGGCCACAATAACAGACTTTTTACTATCAGGTGGCACCACCGCTGAATCGGCGCGATCACCGAGTACCATTCCCAGTGCATCCATTATAATGGATTTGCCAGCACCGGTTTCACCGGTAACCACGGTCAGGCCCTGGTTAAAATCAAGTTCCAGTCGGTCAATAATAGCGAAATTTTCAATATATAAACTTTGTAGCATCAGGATGAATTTTTAGAACTCCAACCCAACTTGGTTCGGAGAATGTGATAATAGTCATAATCAACAGGGTGAAGTAATTGTAACGGTTTTTGTGCCTTTTCGATACGAATACTGTCTGCCGGTGTTACTGCCATCTGTACCTGGCCGTCACAGCTGAGTTGCGGCGACGTTTCGGTTGCTGGCGTAACCCGAATTTCTATTTTACTTTGACCGTCAATGACGATAGGGCGACTGCTCAAGGTATGCGGACAGATAGGTACCAGTGCTATGGCATCAAGTTTGGGATGTAAAATAGGACCACCTCCGGAAAGGGCGTAAGCTGTCGAACCCGTTGGTGTTGCAACGATCAACCCATCCGATTTCTGTTGATAAACATGCTGCCCATCTACGGATACATTAAATTCAATCATTCTGGAAATTTCGCCCGGGAATAACACCACATCGTTTAATGCGGTACTGGAGCCTATTTTTTTTTCTTCTCGATAAATTTCACAGCTGAGCAGGAAACGACTGGCTCGACGATAGTGACCTGTCAAAATCTGGTGAACACTCTCGACCAGTTTAGAGGGTTGAATATCCGTTAGAAAACCCAGGTTGCCACGATTAATACCCATTACAGGTACGCCACTTTCAGCTAATAACCGCCCGGCATTTAACATGCTACCGTCACCGCCCACAACGATAATCAAATCACAGATTTCAGCCAGTTCTTCAGGTTGGACTTGCCAGTCAGCAGGCAAATCCAGCTCTTCGCCTAATGTTTGTTGTACTCGAATGGTTTTTTTTAAGTCTTTAAGAACAGACAACAACACCCGAATAGTATCCGCAGACTCGGTATTTCGTGGTTTGCCAACAATGCCAATGGTATGAAAGGTTTTCTGCATAAGGTATTTTTAAAATAATGAGTATATTGATTCTATGCAGATTGCTGGCAACTGGCAAGTTTATCGGTTTTTATTTGTAAGCATAATTCAAAACAAGGGCTCTGCATTAGTGATAGATTGGGCATAAATAATGCTGTGTTAGCACTTGATACCTGTGTTCTCACCCCCATATAGGGGGAAACTTAATTTGTAACTATTCAACGAATAGTGACTTTAACCAGTAACTGTTCAGGGATTAGCTGAGTGGTTACCTTTATTTTATAGATTTATTGGAGAAGGTAATGACAACACCTGAGACTGAAGAAAAGAAACAGGAAAACCCGCAGGTTTCCGAGAATAGCGGTTCAGAAGCTTCTGATTTAGAGAGCTTAAAGTCTGCACTTGAAGAGGCACAGGCTAAGGCCGAAGAGAATTATGAGTTGGCATTGCGTACGAAAGCCGATGCGGAAAATATCCAGCGTCGTTCTGAGCGAGATATCGCCAATGCTAGAAAGTATGCCATTGAAGGCTTTGTCAATGACCTTATTCCGGTGTTAGACAGTCTGGAACAGGGCATGCAGATAGAAGCTGACGGGGCATCAAAAGCCATGCGTGAAGGTATGGAACTGACCTTTAAACTGTTAGTTGATGCACTGGATAAACACGGGGTCGAACGACTGGATCCTGAAGGCCATCCTTTTAATCCGGAACACCATGAAGCCATGACCACTGTGGAGAGTGAAGAGGTTGACCCGGATCATGTATTACAGGTATTTCAGAAAGGTTATTTATTGAATGGACGTGTGGTTCGACCTGCGCGGGTAGTGGTTGCACGAGGCCCGGCTAAAGCCGTTGATGAGAGTGCCTGATTTTTTAAAAAAGAACCTTGAATTTATA
>DRNA01000198.1 GCA_011322365.1 Aeromonadales bacterium
ATATAATCACCGATTTAGAAAAAGCATTCGAAATGCAATCTTGCTTTAAAGATTATTCTGTATCGGTTGCTGAACTAACAAACATTGAAAAAGGAACCATATCAATAATTAATATACAGGCTTTTTGCTGGGACGAAGAGAAAAGATTCTATTTAATTCCGGAAGAGGTGGTAGATTTTTATCCTAATTCAGTTTGCATTGATACAGCATGCTCATTCTATGAAAAGCTTCTTAAGTTACCAAAGTTATTTGAGTTTGAGTTTTATGCAAAAGCCAGCAATAAGTTTACTAGTGAAGGTGGGTTAATATCAGTTAATTCACCAGTGTGGGGAACGAGATTCCACGAAGGTGAAAAAACTATATATTTCCAATATGGCGAAGATTAACAGGGTGTCATTCCGAAAGCTTGCCCCATGACCGTAGGGAGTGCTTTGGGTGCTGTAATGGAGGAATCTTTCATTGACAACAGTATTAGCAGAGCAAGATCTCTCCACTATGGTCGAGATGACAGGTTTTTTTTATAACGGTCGAGATTACAGGCTATTTTTCCTTAAGTACCTACCTATGACAGGGATGTAGGTAAGGGGCGTAAGCCGGGAGCGGAAGCTTTGTTTTACTACCGTTCATCCCTGGACATATGCAAAAACGGCATACATCAAATCTTTGTGAATAACCCATCTGGATCAAGAAATTGACAATGTTTTGTCAACTCCCCACTTACGTTTGTATGCCACAAAAACCTCAGTTCCCCATGTTATCCAATGCGGTAAAAACGCACAGAGTAAGTGGCTTAGCTTTCGCTAAACTGACCCAGGCTCCACGCTGGCTTAACACGACTCCATTGATTATAATATTTCTTTAGAAAATTTCATCCTCATCTTCAGTTGTTGTTTTGACATCCTTGTTATCTTTTTTTATCACCGGTGGTAGCGTTTCATCGAAGGGGTTGGCATTTTTATCATCATCCTGATTAGCAAATGTGGTCGGTGCATATTCTTTTCGGAAAATTTCAAAAATGGCATTTTTTTGATCGGCGGGTGCGAGTTTTCCGGTTTTGGGATCAATACGAGCGCTGACAATACCTTCAGGCTGAGTCATTGGAATATCGGGCTGGTTTTTTAAAATTTTCTCCATGTAATGTTCCCAGATAGGTAATGCAGCTTTGCCACCGTACTCATTAAAGCCGAGGTTTCTCTCGGGGGCATCAAAGCCAACCCAGGCTGTTGCGACGATGGAATTGGCAAATCCTGAAAACCAGGTATCTTTGGCATCGTTGGTAGTACCGGTCTTTCCGCCGATATCTTTTCTTTTTAATAAATAACTCTTATTTTTTCTTAGCATGGGTGTTGCGGTGCCGTGGGTAATGACATCATGCATGATATCCCTGAGTATATAGAGGTTGCGTTTGTCCATAATGCGGGGTGCCCACTGGTTTTCGGGTACGGGGTAGATTGCGCAACCCTTTAACTTGAAACCCAGGCTACTGTCCTGTTCCTTTGTTGAGAGTTCATCAAATGAAGATAGAGTCTGATTTTCTTTTTCAATCATTTCTTCACAAATCAAACAGGCTATTTTGGGGCGAGCACTATAAATGTATCGCCCTTCATTATCTTCAATATGTTCAATGAAGTAAGGTTCAATTTTAAAACCGCCGTTGGCGAAAGTGGCATAACCGGTGACTAACTCTAAAGGTGTGACGTGTGCGGTACCCAACGCTAAACTGGGTACCGGGGGTAAGTATTTTCGAGGCAATCCAAATCGGGTGATATAGTTTATACCATAGCGAATACCGATAGCTTCAAGCAGTCTGACAGAAACCAGATTGATGGAATGGGCCAGAGCGTAGCGTAGTCGCGTCGGACCTCGAAATTTAACATCATTTTTAGGTCGCCAGATATTTTCACCGGTTGAATCAATCACTGTTCGCGGTGAATCATTAATGATACTGGCTGCTGTAAAGCCTTTTTCCAGCGCTGCAGAGTAGATAAAAGGCTTAATGTTGGAGCCAGGCTGCCTCCTGGCCTGAGAAACCCGGTTAAATTTGCTCAGGTCAAAGTCAAATCCCCCCTCAAGTGCTCGTATTGCACCATCATTGGCATCCAGCGACACAAAAGCGGCATTGGCATCAGGCAATTGACCCCAAAGCCACTGCTCTTTTTTTGAACGATAAACCCGAATTTGATCACCTTTGGCCAAAACCTGTTGTGGCTTTTTAGGTCGAGGTGTCCAGCGATCTTCGTAACTGAATTTTTTTGCCCACTTCATGGCGCTCCAGGGAAGGTTGTACTCACTGTAAATCCAGTGCCCCTCAACATCACGATGTCGAATGAGGATCTGCGCCTGTTCATCTGTAACATCGAGCACCACCGCAGGATACATCTGCCCAAATTCAGGGACATCTTTTAAAACGCTCTTGATGCTTTCCATATCCGCCATTTGTGTTTCTGATAATTGTTGCTCCGGTCCGCGATAACCGTGTCTTTTATCATAATCAATCAGACTGGCTCTCAGTGCTGCACGAGCTACCTTCTGATCTTGTGCAATCAGGGTGGTGTAAATTTTAAGGCCCTGGTTATAGGCGATTTCTTCACCATATTGGGCAATGACTTTTTGCCGCACCATTTCAGCCAGATAAGGTGCCAGAACCTGTACCTTAGCACCGTGTAGTTTTGCTGTGAGTGGTTCGGCAATGGCCTGTTCATAAGCTTCTTTACTGATAAATCCTTCTTTTCGCGTACGCCAGAGCACATGATTTCGTCGTTTCAGCGCTTTTGTCGGATTAGAAACCGGATTATGTGTTGAAGGTCCTTTGGGAATGCCGGCGAGAATGGCAAGTTGGGGTAAAGTGAGTTTATCCACTGTAGTGCCATAATAAACCTGAGCTGCCGCGCCTATACCATAGGCTCTTTGCCCAAAATTAATTTTGTTCCAGTAAAGTTCGAGGATGTGCTTTTTATCGAGCGCGCCTTCAATTTTCCAGGACAGGTAGATCTCAATTAATTTTCTTTCGAAGCGCTGATCGAAAGTAAGGAAGAAGTTTCTTGCAACCTGCATGGTAATGGTACTGCCTCCACCTCGAATCCGCCCGCTGGTGAGTAATTTTAGTGCCACACGAACCATACCGATAAAGTCTACGCCACCGTGTTGATAAAAGCGTTGATCTTCCGTTGCGATAAGTGCCTGATTCAGAGTTTCAGGGATCTGATCAATTGAAACCGGGATACGATGTTTTTCACCAAACTCATTTACCAGATAACCATCTCGGGTATAAATCCGCATGGGGGTCTGTAACTTGATGTCTTTAAGGGTTTCTACGTCGGGTAATTTGGGCCAGGCATACATGTAGGCCGCCAGAAATCCCATAAAACCAAAGGAAATGACTAATAATGTGATGTAACTCCCGATTTTCAAAAAGGGTTGTAGCTTTTTCAATAGTTGCAATCTATATCTAGTGGGTAGTTGTATAGTTGACCACAGTATATCCACTTTTGCTTAAAACTGGTTCAAAAAAATGAAAAAAAGGTGGAATTTCCTATAGTTAATACTATTATTTAATGTTAAAAGGTACATATCGCCTGTAAAAGTGGGTTGTTAATAGGAAAATTGGATGTTATCGCAGCTTTTTGGAAAAAAGAAACAGAGTTTGCTCGGTGTTGATATTAGTTCAACGTCGGTAAAACTGATGGAGCTTGGGCAGGTGGGATCGCGTTACCGTGTAGAAAGTTATATGGTAGAGCCTCTTCCACCCGAAGCAGTCGTCGAAAGAGAGATTAAAGATATTGAAGCCGTTGGTGAAGCAGTGGCTCGTGTGGTATCGCGATCGAAAACTTCATTAAAACAGGCCGCAGTGTCGGTATCCGGTTCGGCGGTGATCAGTAAAGTGATTCAAATGCCCGCTGATCTGTCTGAGGATGATATGGAAAGTCAGATCAATGTAGAAGCTGATCAATACATTCCCTATCCACTGGATGAAGTCGCATTAGATTTTGAAGTCATCGGTGAATCCGAGCGAGCACCGGACCAGGTTGATGTTTTAATTGCAGCCAGTCGACTGGAGAATGTTGATGGTCGAGTTGAGGCGCTGGAAATAGGTGGCCTTGAGGCAAAAGTAGTGGATATTGAAGGTTATGCATTAGAGCGAGCCTTCCAGGTGCTTTATAGCCAGTTACCAGAAGATGCTAACAACAAGGTGATTGCTCTGGTTGATATTGGAGCATCGGTAACTACCTTAAGTGTGATGCATGAAGGCCGCAGTATTTATAATCGGGAACAGGTTTTCGGTGGCACTCAGCTAACTGAAGAAATTATGCGTCGCTATGGTCTTTCCTTTGAAGAAGCTGGCATGGCAAAAAAGCAGGGTGGTCTTCCCGATGATTATGAACCTGAAGTATTAGAACCCTTTAAGGAATCCATACTGCAACAGGTCAGTCGTGC
>DRNA01000199.1 GCA_011322365.1 Aeromonadales bacterium
ATCTTCAGGTTTTTTTATACCCAGCGGATCGGTTCTGGCTATCCGATGACCATGCTTTCGGTAAGCCATAATAAGCTGTAAGACACCAATTTGTTTGAGATCAGTGGATACAATTTGAATATTGGATGATTTTTTCTGTCTGGCTATGTCTTTAAAATAATTTTTAATGGCAGAATGTGCTATTTCATCATTCTGCACACTGTTGAGAAGTCCGGCAAATTGCTGTTGCCATTGTTCATCAACAGAATCTGGATTCTCAAGATATTGTTCATAGAGACTTTCCAGATAACTGGCACTTCCCGCCGAAAATGGTGAACTTTCCGCCCAGGCTTGCATACTTTGTTGACTATGATGTTGATTATCCTGTGCTAACACAGTTTCATCTCTAGATTTCATAAAATGTCCAGGTTGAACTCTATTTCACGATTCAATTCAGGGGTTCATATTTCTGATTTTTATATTAAACAACAATATTAAACCATGTTATTGATACATATTATTGATAATAGTAGAGATTAAAGATATTACACCGGTATCTGCTCATCTGCTCACTTAAAAAGTAAGTATGAGTGGACACTAATTAAAGAAAGCCTAACAAAAAGGGAGAGTAACTCTCCCCTGTTAGCTGATTTGGAATCAGGCGCCTCTATGTAACATCAGTGAGCGGATTTCTCCAATTGCCTTTGTTGGGTTCAAACCTTTCGGACAGGCATCCACACAATTCATAATACTACGACATCTGAATACCGAATATGCATCATCTAAATCTGCCAGTCGGCTATCGGCTTCGGTATCTCTACTATCAACCAGAAAACGATAAGCCTGAAGTAACCCTGAAGGACCAACAAATCGATCAGGATTCCACCAGAAAGAAGGACAGGAAGTGGAACAACAGGCACATAAAATACATTCATATAAACCATCAAGTTTTGCACGGTCCTCAGGACTTTGTAAAAACTCTTTGGCGGGCATTTCACCTTTGTGCTGTAAATAAGGTTTAACTTTTTCGTATTGACGGTAAAACTGGTTCATGTCAATTACCAGATCACGAATAACCGGTAATCCGGGCAATGGCTTTATCACAATAGGTGACTTTAATTCAGAGACATGAGTAATACAGGCAAGGCGATTTTTACCATTGATATTCATGCCATCAGAACCACAAACGCCCTCACGACAGGAACGGCGATAAGATAAACTCGAATCCTGCAATTTAATCTTGTCTAACAAAGTCAACACCATCATATCAGAACCTTGAGGGATGTCGATTTCATAATCTTTCATTGTTGGAGCTTTATCAGTCTCCGGATTATATCGATATACAGATACTCTCATTGATAAGACTCCAATTAATAAGTTCTAACTTTAGGTTCAAAAGGTTCAACGGTATGCGGTTGACGATTAACTTCTCGCGTGCCCATTGTTTCAGTTTCAGGAAAATACAGGCTATGTACTAACCAGTTTTCATCATCTCTATCAGGATAATCTTCTCGACTATGAGCTCCACGGCTTTCTGTTCTGAAATTAGCGGCAACGGCAGTGGCCTCGGCAACGGCCATCAGATTATCCAGTTCCAGGCATTCTATGCGTTGAGTATTAAATACTTTGGAGTTATCGGTTAATGCCGCAGATTTCAGACGTTCTCTGAGATCATTAATCTTTTTCAGGCCTTCGGCCATAAAATCACCGGTTCTAAAAACACCAAAATGATTCTGCATAACTTCTTTCATTTCTTCTCTGATTTCAGCCGGGGACTCACCTTTACTGGTATTTTCCCAGCGATTAATACGTTGAAGGCTTTGCTCAATATTGGTATCAGTCACTTCAGGAATTTCTATGCCTTTTTTCAATGCTTCTTCAATATGCTGCCCTGCCGCACGTCCAAAGACCACCAGATCCAATAAAGAATTTCCGCCAAGACGGTTACCGCCATGGACAGAGACACAGGCGCATTCACCCACTGCATAAAAACCTTCAACAATATGATCCTGTCCCTGCGCGTCAGTTTTGATAACCTGTCCATGATAATTAGTAGGAATACCACCCATCATATAATGAGCCGTCGGGATTACCGGTAAAGGCTCTTTGGTACCATCCACATGGGCAAAGGTTTCGGCAAGATCTAAAATACCCGGTAAGCGTTTATGTAATAAATCAGCACCGAGATGATCCAGTTTTAACAACAGATGATCTTTCTTTGGCCCTACGCCTTTACCGGCCAGAATTTCTTTGGTCATGGCTCTTGACACCACATCACGACTGGCCAGATCTTTAGCATTGGGGGCGTAGCGTTCCATAAAACGCTCACCATCAGCATTTATCAGATACCCACCCTCACCGCGACAGCCTTCGGTAATTAACGGACCTGCATCGTAAATACCGGTAGGATGGAATTGCCACATCTCAATATCCTGAATGGGTAAACCTGCTCTTAGAGCCATACCCAGACCATCACCGGTATTGATAAAGGCATTCGTGGTTGATTTGAAAATTCGTCCCGCTCCACCGGTGGCAAATATTGTTGTGCGGCCACTGAAACATACTATTTCACCTGTTTCAATACAGAGCGCGGTCACACCACAAATTCGTCCTTCATCATTTGTGACCAGATCAAGCGAATACCATTCAGAAAAAACTTCGGTTCCGGCTTTTAAATTAGCCTGATATAAAGTATGTAATAATGCATGTCCGGTTCTATCGGCTGCAGCCGCAGTTCTTGCGGCCTGTTCACCGCCAAAATTCAATGACTGCCCACCAAAAGGTCGCTGATAAATTTTACCTTCTTCAGTACGAGAAAAAGGTAACCCCATATGATCCAGTTCATAAACGGCACTGGGGCCCTGTTGACACATATATTCTATGGCATCCTGATCACCGATATAATCTGAACCTTTTACGGTGTCGTACATGTGCCAGCGCCAGTCATCTTCATGAGAGTTTCCCAGTGCAACAGTAATACCACCCTGAGCTGATACAGTATGTGACCGTGTTGGAAAGACTTTGGAAATAAGTGCCACTTTGTTGCCTGCATTAGCCAATTGCAATGCAGCTCTTAACCCCGCTCCACCAGCTCCAACTATTACCGCATCGTATGTATTATTTGCTATGGCCATGAATTACAGTCCCCACAAGATCTGCACGCCCCAAATCAGGCAGGACAGACAAAATAAAATTAATAAAGATTGAAACAAGAATCTGATAGCTGGCGGTTTAATATAATCGGTAGAAACCGTCCACAAACCAATCCAGGCATGAAGCAACAGGCTTACCAAAGCCAGTAAAGACATTACTCTGAAAAATTCATCCTGAAATAATGCCTGCCACAGCTGAAAACTGAAACTGGGTATAGTTAATAAAAAATAAAATATATACAGGCTGTAAACAGCGAGTACTACAGCTGAAATTCGCTGAATGATCCAGTCCTGGAGACCTGATCGCCCAAGGCTCGTAGCGGCTTTAACTGAGCTTACCATAACCAGACTCCCCATAAGATTGCGGCAACTATTGCCAGTAAAATGACTGTCCATGAAGTGACTTTTGCGGTTTCCATGGTCTCTGCAAAACCCATATCCATAAATATATGCCGAAAACCCGCCAGGATGTGGTAACTCAACGAAGATAGAATTGCCCACACAATGATCAAACCGGGCAGTGAGTTAATCTGCAGCAAAAGGTTATTGTAATCAGCCTCAGATGACAGAGTGTTTGATAACCCCCAGAGGATGAAGGGAATTGAGATGAAAAGCACGATTCCCGTTATTCGGTGTAATAAGGAAGATATCGCAGTGACCGGCATTTTTATGGCCCTGAGATCCTTAGCAGTCAGATTAGTAGGTCTATTTTTATTCACAATCATCTCTTTTATTGTTGTAGATGTAATGTAAGACAATAGCTATGACCAACCACTTAAACCGACGTTTCATCTGAAAAAGATTTATATTGGTACTTAGTAAATACTGGAAACAAAGCATTGTCAGGTAGTTTGGGCAGGGACCAGAAATTGCAAAGGTCCTTCTGCTGTAACTGGTTAATTATTATAGGACTCTGTTATCTGAATAACAATGAAAAATACAGCAAATCTTTAAAAATCGACTAAAATTTAATAGAGATCATAAAATCTGTTTATTACAATTGACTTTTAAAATCAAATGCCTATAGTTGATGACCTATAAGAAATTGACTGTCATCCTGACATTGGCGTGACTTGAGAGGCGTTTTCCATCGTCCAAATGCAGCAAGAGTCTATAGAGTCAAACCCTTTAGATTATCGACATTTACAGTTAATATTTTTACATTGTAAAGGTATATCGGATCTAGCAATTAAACTGATGTTACTCCAAATTCCCTTATACCTGAATAATGGCAACTCAATCTTAATTTTTGCTTCAGCAAAAACAACAGGAGTCAATAAATGACAAACAAAACCGCTAAGTTACAACTTCCTGATCGTGAAGACAGTATCGAATTACCCATATACGAACCCACTCTGGGTAACGACGTAATTGATGTACGTCCTTTAGTTAAGGAAGGCGTTTTTACCTATGACCCTGGTTTTATGGCAACCGCCAGTTGTGAATCAAAAATCACTTTTATTGATGGTGCTAAAGGACAATTACTCTATCGTGGGTATAGTATTGATGACCTGGCCAAGAATGCTGACTTTATGGATGTGGCTTACCTGCTGCTTAACGGTGAACTCCCAGACGCTAAAGAAAAAGAAGAATTCATCAGTCGAATCAATAACCACACTATGGTACATGAACAGATGCTGACCTTTTTCAATGGCTTCCGCCGGGATGCCCACCCCATGGCTATTATGGTGGGTGTTATTGGTGCGCTGTCTTCGTTTTATCATGATTCTCTTGATATCACCAATCCAGAACACCGGGATATCAGTGGATTTCGAATCATTGCAAAAATTCCAACTATTGCGGCCATGTGTTATCGCTATTCTAACGGCTATCCTTTTGTTTACCCACAAAATGATATGAGCTATGCCGAAAACTTTCTGCATATGATGTTTAGCATGCCTTCTGAAACATCTCGCCCCAACAAAATTCTTGTAGACGCAATGGATAAAATATTCATCTTGCACGCAGACCATGAACAAAATGCCTCCACTTCAACAGTAAGATTGGCCGGCTCATCAGGTGCCAATCCGTTTGCCTGTATCGCGGCAGGCATTGCCTGTTTGTGGGGGCCAGCTCATGGAGGTGCCAATGAAGCCTGTCTCAATATGCTTGAAGATATTGGTAGTGTAGATAATATCCCGGAAGCCATTAGAAGAGCCAAAGATAAAAACGATCCTTTCCGTTTGATGGGGTTTGGTCACCGCGTTTATAAAAATTTCGACCCTCGCGCTACAGTGATGCGTGAAACCTGTCATGAAGTGTTAGATGAATTACAGATTAAAGATCAACCGTTATTTGAAGTGGCAATGGAACTTGAAAAAATAGCCCTTGAAGACCCTTATTTTATTGAGAAGAAACTCTACCCTAACGTTGATTTTTATTCCGGTATTGTACTAACTGCCCTGGGAATTCCCAAAAATATGTTTACGGTTATTTTTGCTCTGGCTCGGGCAACCGGATGGGTTTCTCAGTGGGAAGAAATGGTTGCAGAAAAAAATCAGAAAATTGGTCGGCCTCGCCAATTATATACCGGTCCTCGTGAGAGAAAAATCAATAAATAATTTTCTCTCAGTGCCACTCGGGTATGAATGATTATGGGTATACCCATAATCATTCATAATACCAGCAAAAATACTGAGCAAAGAATAATATTCAGGTTCTAAAGCGCCTGACCAAAGATTCTAATTTATGTAAAAGCTGAACCAGTGAATCACTGTAAAAGTTAGATTCTTCTGCTCGGTTAGAGGTTTCCGTAGCGATGTCACTAATTTTTTCGATATTATCTGAAACCTCAGCAGCAGTTTTCGCCTCTTCTTTGGAAATGCTGGCAATATTTTCATTCATCTGTTTCATAATATTGACAGCTTCGGCAATCTGATACAATGAATTACCTGCCTGTTTTGCTTTTGCAACACTTTCCATAGATTTTTCCTTACTATTGGTTATAGCATTAACAGATTCCTGAGTTCCTTTTTGAATACGTTCAATCATCTGCTGAATTTCTTCAGTTGAGTCATTCGTCCTACTTGCTAATGTCCTCACCTCATCGGCTACTACGGCAAAACCTCGACCATGCTCCCCAGCTCTGGCAGCTTCGATAGCTGCATTTAAAGCTAATAAATTTGTCTGTTCAGAAACACTGCGAATCACTTCAAGTACATTACCAATATTAGTGGTTTCATTAACTAAATGGGTAATAGCATTAGCGGCTAACTCTATTTCTTTTTCCAGGATGGTGATGGATTCAACCACTTCTAAAACTACCGCCTGCCCTTCTTGTGTTAACACATCCGCATCCTTCGCAGAGCTCACCAGCTCAAAAGCCTGCGTAGAAACTTTAATAAAAGATTCTGAAACCTGGTTGATGATAGTGGCCAGGAAATGGGTTTCATTTTGCTGTTTTGTCACTTCTGAAGACGTTTTAGTTGTAAGTTCTGACATACGTTCAGCTGATTCTGAAATAACACTGGAAGTGACGGCGACTTCACACACAATCATCCTGACTTTCTCGGCAAATGAGTTAAATGCCTTAGCAAGTTGAGAAATCTCATCCTTACCCTGTTCATTCAAACGTAGGGTTAAATCACCATCGCCTTCAGCGATATTATTCATAGCTGTAACGGTTTCTTTAATCGGGCCGGTAATTGAACGACTTAACCATAAACTAAATAGAATACCCAAAACGATAAAAATCAGACCCGTGAATATGATATTGTTTTTTATAGCGGCCAATATATCAAGCTGGGGTGTTCTATTAATGGATATTTCCATTACACCTAGCGGGTTACCTGAAAAATCATTAATCACATGAAGATAACTGGCAAAGGAAATACTGTTGACCCGATTAATAAAATATTGAGGCTTATTTTCTAATGCCTGCCGCATTAACTGTGTGTCGGGTATATGTTCTTCACCCAATGTAGATGCAAACAACTTAAAATCGGAGCCTTGTTTAACAAATAAAGCAATTTCAGCTCCACTATCTTTTTTAAACTGTAGAAAAAATGGTTTACCAAAAGACATGCCAAACTCTACGGAACCCAGATGCTTATTATCCTTAAACACCGGGACGATTCCACGTATTCCCAAACCGGCTACACCTTTTTCCAGTCCCTCTATGCTGACCTTATCCTGATTGGTTTTAACTACAGTTTTTCTGAATGAAGACAGGTCATCACCATATTTCCGGGGTTTATGGGCTCTGAGAAAAGACGTTGCTGGTGGTAAATGAAATTGAAACTGTCTTGCCGCATAATCTCTTTTCAACACCGAAAATAATGGGACCGTCCATTTTGCCAATGCCTTTCTGTCCTGTCTTGCAAATTCATCCTGTGTCTCAGGTATCGAAGCGATCACAGTACTCAGGGCTTTTGCCAGGTTACCTTTATTTGCTAACTGACTTTGAGCTTTTTGATAAAGACTGATGAGTTCGTTCTGTTGATTCCTGTCTATAATGCCAGAAATATGATGTAGGGAGACGTAACTAAAGGTGATAATAAAAACGACCAGGATTATAGAGAATCCCAGAGTCAGCTTAAATCCAATGCTAATATTTCTAAACATACGTATCCTTTGAATGTTTATATGACCGGTAGCCTGCTTCCGATAAGCAGCATTATTAAGATATAGTCAAGTTTCTAACTATTCTCCAGAAAATCAGCATTTAATTTTAATCAACGGTTGCATGGAGTCCATAAGCGGCTTAACTACCAGTGGTTAATCAGAGTAAAATCGGTGGTTAGCATAAAATCTTTACAGATAAGTTCAATTTCCTTAACAATGGTCTCATCAAAACGAGCTAATTTGTAACTGTCTATGTCAAAAACACCAATACAGCGGTCATCATAAAAAAGTGGGTAAACAACTTCAGAAGCCGAATTGATATCACAGGCTATATGCCCTGCAAAACTATGCACATCATCGACAATCTGAACTTTACCAGTAGTAAAACAATTCCCACAGACACCCTTATCCAAAGCTATCCGTGTACAGGCTACGGGGCCCTGGTAGGCACCGACCACAAGTTGTCCTTGCCTTTTCCAGTAAAACCCAGCCCAACTGATATCTTCGATAGTCTGCATAATAAAGGCTGATAATTGAGATGATTTAACCAGTAAATCACTTTCGTCAGCAGTCATGGACCGCCATTGTGCCAATAAAAGATGAGACATTAATCACTCCTGTTAATGATTTTCACCACTTTTTTGTTAATTTAACCAGTATTACAGAAATTGTTACAAATTCAAGCTCGCAAAGTAACCCATTCTTATAAATAATGTCAATAAATCAGCAACTTGCATGAATGTATTTATCTGGCATGGAAGATGCTTGATATAGATTGAATACAGATTGAATATATATAAAGCACATGATTGAAACAATTGTACAAAGTAACAAACTTAAGCCCGGAAATACAGTCGAACTGTAACCTTTGAGGCAAATGTTACTACACTGTGATCACACACATTAATAATTTGAAATTACTTCATCAAAATTGGGAATAAAAAATATGAAACCGGCTAATATTTTTCTTATTTTACTCTTGGCTTTTACCTTTACAGTAACTAGCTGTAGTCGCAAAGATCAGTCTAAAAAAGCAGCAGATAAAACAGAACAGGCTAAAGATAAAAAGAAAGGCAAAGATACAAAGCCACCGGTTCCAGTGGAAGTTGTCAAATTAAAGCGAGGCACAATTCAACAGACCTATCGAACTATTACATCTTTAGAAGCCGAAAATGAAGTCTCCGTAGTTGCTCGTACCAGTGGCATATTGGAGTCTATCAAAGTCGAAGAAGGTGATAGAGTCGTTAAAGGACAACCACTGGCTCAACTTGATGTTGAACAACTGACTCTTGAAGCCGAACAATTACAGGCAACGTCCAGGAAGTTGGGAAAGGAACTTAAACGGCAGCAATTACTATTCAAGAAACGATTAGGTTCAAGTGATGCGCTGGATAAAGCTCGATATGAATTTCAGGCTCAACAGGCTCAGTATAAATTAGCCAATTTGAAGCTTAAATACGCGACTATTCGGGCTCCCATCACTGGCTTGATCAGTGAACGATTGGTTAAGGCGGGTAATTTAATTTCCAATAATGACGTTTTATTTAAAATCGTTGATCCTCTTTCATTAAAAGCTGTCCTTTATTTACCAGAAAAAGAACTTTCCAGCATATCTAAAGGGCAACAGGTTTTCCTTAAGGTTGATGCTTTTCCAGAGAAAGTAATGCATGCCCGTGTTGAACGTATCCGCCCCATGATAGATGCCGATACAGGTACATTTAAAGTAGTAGCCAGCATTGACAATGACGAAGGTTTATTGCAAAAAGGTATGTTTGGTCGGGTTGAAATTGTATTTAATACGCATAAGAACGCACTGTTACTTGAACAACAGTCCATTATCACACAGGACAATCGTTCACATGTTTTTGTAGTCAGAGATCATAAAGCCATACAAACACCTATCAAAACGGGTTTCTTACACGATGGCGTCTATGAAGTTACTCAAGGTCTCAAAGACAGCGATCTTGTTGTATCTACCGGACAACAAATTTTGAAACATGATGTTAAAGTTGAAATCGTGGGCGATAACGCTTTTCCAAAAAATAAATCTAATCCGGAAAACAATCCCGAAACAGCTATCGCAAAGAATAACTAAACAAAAAACGATTAACGAAAAACTATAAATAAACTTCGGTTCCGTACGCTTAAAAAAAGGTCCTCACATGAATATTATTGAAACCGCCATCCGCAGACCTGTTACTGTTTCAATGTTTACACTTGCCGCATTAGTTTTTGGGCTTGTTCTTGTGGGCCGACTGGGTTTTAATTTATTACCTGAATTATCTTATCCGACACTGACTGTAAGAACAGATTTTGAAGGATCTGCCCCTGCTGAAGTTGAAAATCTTATTACACGTCCGCTGGAAGGTAATTTGGGAACAGTGAAAGGGCTTCGACAGATCCGTTCAGTTTCAAAAGCCGGGCGTTCAGATATTTATCTGGAATTTTACTGGGGAACTAATATCGATTTGGCCAGCCTTGATGTTCGAGAAAAGATGGACCAGGTTCAACTACCTCTGGAAGTAAAACCACCCACTCTGCTTCGATTTAACCCCAACAATGAACCCATCATTCGTTTAAGTTTGAGCCAGAAACTTAATCCAGAGGATAACCCGGTACAATCGCTTGCAAAATTAAGACGATTTGCAGATTTGCGACTCTCCAGGCGACTTGAAACAGTTGAAGGTGTCGCCGCAGCTAAAGCTTCAGGGGGGTACGAAGATCAGATACAAATTCTCCTCGATCAAAATTATCTTTCTCAGTTAAATCTGACCGTGGAAGATATTTCTCAACGCCTGAAATCAGAAAACATAAATCTCAGTGGTGGACAAATAAAAAATGGCCATCAACAATTGCTGGTTAGAACATTTAATGAATACCAGTCACTGGATGATTTTGCCAACACCATAGTTCTTTCAAAAGATAACAAAATCGTAAAGTTAAAAGATATTGCCAAGGTTGAATTTACCCATAAAGATCCCACCGCTATCATTCGTCATAATGGTGAACAGGCAGTTGAAATAGCTATCTATAAAGAAGGCGATGCAAATACAGTTCAAGTTGCTAAAAAATTACATGCCAAGCTGAAATTGCTTGAGAAAGATTTACCTGACAACATGAAAGTTGTTGTATTGACCGATGCCTCAAAATTTATTGAGCAGTCCATTTCAGAATTAAGAAGTTCAGCTGTGATAGGTGGTATTCTGGCAATGTTAATAATCTATCTGTTTCTTGGTGAACTTCGACCAACCCTTATTATTTCAGCCACTATTCCACTTTCTGTCATAATCACATTTAATTTAATGTATGCTGCCAATATTGATATGAATATTATGTCACTTGGTGGATTAGCACTTGCCATCGGCATGCTGGTGGACAATGCCATTGTGGTACTGGAAAATATTGATAGAAAACGACAACAGGGTTTAACCTTGTACAGAGCTGCGGCTGAAGGCGCTAAAGAAGTTTCCGGAGCTATTACCGCATCAACATTAACTACCATCGCAGTATTTCTACCTCTGATATTCGTTGAAGGTATTGCCGGGCAGCTGTTTAGAGATCAGGCGTTAACCATTACCTTTTCTTTACTGGTGTCGCTGATTATAGCCCTAACCCTGATCCCCATGTTAGCAGCAAAAGAAATAACTAAAAAAGAACAGCCTCTTTTTGTCCGTAATGAACGTTCTGAATTTGCACGTATCGCATTGTTTGTCCCTGAATTTTTATTTGTTATTTTACCCTGGTCAATATTCTGGATCTTAAAAAAGTTCGCACAGATGATTTTATTGATTATTTCAATTGTTATCGATAAATTTATAGCAAAAATATTTAACGCAGGCTATAAATTTCTATCTGAAAAGTATCATAGTCTTTTAGACAGCTCGTTAGCCTCCCCTGCCGCAACTTTGTTTATTGCCATAGTGATATTTGCCAGCTCTCTGACGTTAGTATCTAAATTACCCAAAGTAGTTTTACCAGAAATGGCTCAGGGTGAATTGATTATTAAAATTCAACAGGTACCTGGTACAGCAATCCAGCTAACCGACCAGCGCGTGGTTTCTCTATCTAAAAAACTACTTCAGGTCAAAGGCATTAAGGAAGTGTTCTCTATTGCGGGTTCGGGTAATAAACTCACCGCCAACCCCGAGCAGGAAGGTGATAACCGAGCTGAGTTTACACTTTTGCTGGAAAAAGGCATCTCCAGAGAACAGGAAAATCAACTACTGGTTGAATTAAGGTTATTGTTAGAACAGGAAAGCAATGCCATTACCGCTGATGTAGAAAGACCACAACTGTTTAATTTTGCCACACCATTAAGTATTGAGCTGTTTGGTTACGATATGAAAAGCTTAAAAATTGCAGCTGATAGTGTCATTCAAAAACTGGAAAAGTCTGATCGTTTCATTGACCTGCACAGCAATATGAAAAGTGGATATCCTGAGGCACAGATTACTTTTGATCAATACAAACTGGCTAAATTAGGTATCCCCATGAAACAGGCTACCCAGGCTGTGGTTAATGCCATCAGGGGTAATAAAGCCACACGATATCGATTAAAAGAACAACAGATAGATGTGCTGGTCAGATTAAATAACAGTTCCCGCGATGAACTTCAGGATGTGAGTAATCTCATTATAAATCCCACCTCAAAACATCCAGTTCCGTTATCTTCGGTTGCCAGCGTAACGCAAACTCTGGGGCCAAGTGAAATTATGCGAATAGATCAGCAACGAGTAGTAGTGGTAGAAGGTCAACTTCTCTACGGCGGACTGGCAGAAGCCATTGATGATGCACAAAATTTATTAGCCAGCGTAAAACTACCTGTTGGTGTGAACCTTCTCTTTGGAGGGCAAGGTGAAGAAATGAGTCGAAGTTTTAACTCGCTTATGATTGCGCTCGCGTTGGCTATCTTTATGGTTTATCTGGTCATGGCTTCTCAATTTGAATCATTACTGCATCCCTTTATTATTTTATTCAGCATCCCTCTGGCATTAACGGGAGCCATCGTTGCACTTTATATTACACATACAGAAATCTCTGTAGTAGTGTTCCTGGGCTTGATCATGCTGGCAGGCATCGTTGTTAACAATGCCATCGTATTACTGGATAAAATCAATCAGTTGCGCCTGGACGGTGTTGAAAAAATTAGAGCGATCCGTGAAGCGGCAGCATCAAGATTACGTCCCATTCTGATGACAACCCTGACCACAGTACTGGGCATGTTACCTCTGGCAACAGGCATATCGGAGGGTACTGAAATTCGAGCGCCCATGGCGATTACCGTTATAGGAGGCTTGCTGGTTTCTACGTTATTAACATTAGTGGTTATTCCTGTTATGTACCAGGTTATGGACAGAAAGGATTATGCTGCCATCATTGAAAGAAATCAGGAGCTATAGACATGTGGTTTACCAAGCTGGCACTAAGGCGACCTGTAACCATCTCCATGATTTTTGTCTGTAGTGTGGTCATGGGAATATTTGCCAGTCGCATGTTACCTCTTGAATTTTTTCCTACAGTTCAGTTCCCGGGTATTTTTGTGCAGGCCAACTACCCTAATTCATCACCTGAAGAAGTCGAAAAAAATATCGCCCGTCCTCTTGAAGAAGCACTATCAACCATGAGTGGTATTGATTATATGCAATCCACCAGTTCAGAAGGAAATGCCCAAATATTTATGCTGTTTGACTGGAATGCCAACGCCAAGTTAAAAGGGGTAGAGGCCCGCGAAAAAGTAGACGCTATTCGAGCAGAATTGCCCGATGATTTGCGTCGCGTTTTTATATTTACAGGTAGCACCAATGACCAACCCATTATTGAAGCACGGCTATCCTCTACCACCGATCTGGCTGATTCCTATCAGGTATTAAATCGAGTTTTAAAACAACGCATTGAACGACTCGATGGTGTATCCAAAGTTCAAATCCATGGCGTTGCTGCTAAAACCTACCAGATTAAATTACGCCCGGATCGGATGGCGGCTTATCATATTGATGCCAATGATTTATTTGCAAAATTAAGAGAATCTAATGCCTTAACAGCCGCTGGAGAAATTAAAGACCCAGTACAACGACTTCGTATTACCGTCAATGAGCAATTCAAAAACATTCAGGACATCAAAAATTTTGTTATCAACGATAAAGGACTCAAATTATCTGACATTGCATTTGTTGAATTCAGCAAAGATAAAATTGAAGTAGGGCGACACCTTAATCGCCAGTATGCTGTTGGAATTAATGTCACACGTGAAGCCGGTTCAAATTTAGTGGACACAGCCAATGCGGTTGTTGCCGAAATGAAAAAGATTGAAGACCTGCCCGACTTTGAAGGCATTCAGTTATTCGTCATGCAGAATCAGGGTGATGGTGTCACTCAATCTTTGAAAGATATCGCCACATCCGGTTTTATCGGTTTTATTTTATCCACACTTGTGCTTTATTTGTTTTTACGTGATTTTCGTTTAACCCTGATCGTGTCACTGGCTGTTCCATTTTCGTTATTAATTACACTGGCAGCCATGTATTTTTTAGATATGTCTTTAAACATTCTTTCCATGATGGGGTTAATGCTTGCCATTGGAATGCTAGTAGATAATGCGGTAGTGATCAGTGAAAGTATCTTCAGTTACCGTGAAAAAATGCCGGACAAACCACAAAAAGCCGCACTGATGGGGGTAAAAGATGTGGGAATACCTGTTTTAGCTGGTACTCTCACCACAGCTATTGTATTTTTACCCAATATCATCGGTGAAAAAATCACTATCACTATTTTTCTTAGTCATGTCGCCATTACCATTGTTATTTCTTTAATGGCATCTTTATTTATTGCTACTACGATTATCCCTTTACTACTTAGTAGAATGAAATCCAATGCTTTGCCGAAGCCCGATCTGGAGCCTGAACAAAGTCATGGTCGATATAGTCGGTTTTTAGCATGGTTATTGAACAGACCTTTCATAGCTACATTGATAACCCTTGCTTTTTTTCTTCCTTTTATCATTATTTTCAAAGCAGGTTTAGTTAAACAGGATCCCGGCAATCAGAATAGCAATACTCAGTTACAAATCAATTACAATGTAAACGGTAATTACCAGATTGAGCGAGTTGAAAAAGCTGTCTCACGAGTTGAGGACTTTCTTTATGCACACATGTCTGAGCTTGATATTGAAAATGTTTATTCCTATTACACAAACAATGATGCCGGCTCTACATTATTATTTGTTGACGAAGAGAAACGTCAACATAGCAATGAAGAAGTCAGAAAATACATCGAGAAGAATCTACCAAAACTAGCAATAGCCGAACCAGGTTTTAAAAGAAATCGTGGCGATCAAAATGGTTTTGGAATTGTCATTCGAGGTGAAGACACCGGCACTCTGCTTAATCTTACCGAGACCATCACACCGCTGTTAAAAGTTATACCCGGTGTAACTCGAGTTATTCCCGCGTCAAAACGTGGTCGTCAGGAAGTTAAAGTCCTGTTAAATAGTCAACGACTGCACAAGTTGGGCCTGACACCTGCAAAGGTGGCGCAGACCATCAATATCGGTTTACGCAAACAACAACTTAAAACCTTTCGAGGACTCTACGGAGAAATCGATATCAGCCTGACCTTTGATGGTCAGGATGAAGCATCGCTTTCAGATTTAACTGGCTTACCTATTGAATTGCCAGATGGCCGACAGATTCGGCTTGATTCAGTTGCTAAACTTGAAGTTTCTCGATCCCTGCCTCAAATCACTCGAGTTAATCGGCGTACAGGCATTAATGTTGATATTGAATATAGTGAAGATGATATCACTTCTGAAGAACTACGCGCGAAAGTTAAAGCTATTATGAGCCAGGTCACTTTACCCGATGGATATAGCTGGGATTTTGGACGTGGGATTTTTAATGATAATAAAGCCATGGGCATCATGGTCGTTAACATGATACTTGCTTTAATGATGATTTTTATCGTTATGGCAGCATTATTTGAGTCTTTAATATTTCCGGTTGCCGTTATCACATCAATAGCTTATTCCATTTCAGGGGTTTATTTATACTTCCTTATTACAGGTACCAACATGTCCCTCATGGGCATGATTGGTATCCTGGTACTTATGGGCATCGTTGTAAATAATGGCATTGTTCTTATCGATCGCATTAATTATTATCGGCAAACGGGCTACCATAAAAAAGATGCTATTTTACACGCCGCCAATGATCGTATTCGGCCTATTCTGATGACGGTTCTAACCACTATATTAGGTTTGCTACCCTTGAGTTTAGGGGATGCTCGTATCGGGGGTGGAGGCCCACCCTACTATCCTATGGCAAGAGCAGTCATCGGTGGTTTGGGCTATTCAACCATTGCCACCCTGATCTGCTTACCAATGATTTATCTGTTTTTGGACTGGATGCGCAATTTTTACAAGAGACTCTGGCGGTCAACTGCGAATTCACCTTCAAAAATAAAATTTTCACAGGGGCGACTGACAGCTAGAATTAAATGATTGACTCTATAAGCTGAAAACAAAGTGTCAAAACAGGCATTACAGCTGAAACATGCATCTTCAAGTTGAACGGATATATAGCCTATATGCTGTATACCCATAACTATGACGCCTGGAAATCAGGTTACGAGATGGCTTAATCTAATATTAATTGGTTCAGTCAAGCTAACTAAAAGATTTCAACTGGCTTAATGGTGCTGGAATAGAAAAATGATAACCCTGCGCAAAATCAATTCCAATGAGTTTCAGTTGCTGAAAGATTTCATCATTTTCAACATATTCTGCCACTGTCTGTAATTGCATGATATGTGCAATTTCGTTGATACTCTGTACCATAACATAATCAATTTTATCCTGGTGTAGTTGACGAATTAAGGTACCATCTATTTTTAAGATATCTACATTCAGATTTTTCAGATAACCAAAAGATGACATACCAGCACCAAAATCATCCAGCGCAAAGATACAACCCGCTTTTTTGATCTCTTTAATAAATTCGCTGGCTTTATGAAAATTTTTAATCGCTGCTGTTTCAGTTATTTCAAAACATATTTGATCATGAGGGATCTGATAACTATCAAGGGCAGATAAAATAAAGTCCTTAAATCCATCCTGACTAATGGAAAAACCGGATAGATTAATATTGCAGATTAAATCTCTGGGTATCAGCGAAATATTTTGTTGAAACCATAACAGGGTATTTTTTATCACCCATTTATCAATTAATAAAATTAAATTATAGGTCTCAGCTGCCGGTAAAAAATCATTGGGTGAAATCAAGTCACCCTGCTCATCTTTCATTCGAATTAAAATTTCAATATGTTTCTGATATTTATTTCGAATAACCGGCACAATCATCTGGTAATAAAGTTCCAGCCTGTCATTTTGAATAGCAGATATGATCGTTGAAACCATACTCATCTCAGTATGACTTTTGTAAACATCGTCATCTTCATCAGAAAAGACTTTTAAAGTATTTTCACTCTCGGTAGCTGCTGCAAGACAGGCCGCATCCATTTGTGACATACAATTTATCCAACCTTCACTGAATTGGTTAAGCCTTGTAGCACCAATATTAACCGACACTGGCAAAGGTTTATTTCCCCACTCAAATTCATACTCTGAAATGGTTTCCAAAATCAGCTTTAATTGTTCAAACTCCTGCTGATCTTCAGTAACAGGCATGATCAGACCAAATTCACTACCAGAAATTCGACATAAAATATCACCTTCGCATAAGTGATTTTGAATAATACTGGTAACTTCTCTGATCAATTCATCTCCAGCTACACTTCCGCAGAGATCATTGATTACTTTCAGGTGAGTTATTTTGATTTGACAGGCAAGATAAAACTTTTTCTGGTATTGTGAATCTTCTATTGCCTGCTGAATAGCCCTTTCAAAACTTGCTCGTTTTTGCAGACCAGTTAACTGATCATGATTTTTATGATAATTGAGACTATCAGCCAGATTACGCTGTTGGGATATATCGCTAAAAGAAAGTAAAACCTGATTATTATCAATCTCTAAAAATTTGACTTTGATTTTGACGGGTAAAGGGTTGGTGCCGCCAATTTCTATCAGGCAATCACCTGATATCTGTCTGAGAGCTTCATTATCTCCCTCTAAAGCTTTGTCTAACGGAATAACTTCCAGAGTATCTTCGTTGAAAATTTTTATAATCTCTTTCACTGGATGGGCAACCAGTTCAGAAACCTTTAAATCAATATGGGATAATGCTTTATTATTCACATAGGTTAAAGTCTGTGAAATTTTATCAATCAACACTAAAGGCGTATCAATTGTATTCAATATTTCCTGATACAATTTTTCAAGATACTCGACTTTAGCTATAGTTTGAGTTAACTGATTCATTCCTTTACCCGTCCCTGCAGAAATTAAAATGCTTTTACTTGCAACATTGTAATAATTATAGCTGACGCTAACAGAATCTGCCGATTTTTAAAATTGGTAATAATACACATCTATTTAGCTTGAACTGACAAATGCATTAAAAAAAAGCATCTTCAAATAAATTTTTTTGAACTTGATGCACTTTTTTCTAGCTCATTAGAAAGCTTCAAGTTACTATAGCAACCCTCAATTTGAATCGGATTAACACTACCATTCAAATTAGATAATTTACCTTAATCTTAATTTATAACATACTATTTTATATAGAATAATGGTAATTTTATTATATGAATTCCAGACTGACTGATAACGAAGCCACTCGATCGCCCTGTATCGGAACCTGTAGTACTCTCAGGGGAGATGACATTTGTCAGGGTTGCTATCGAACTATAGATGAAATCATACAATGGCATAAACTGAATAACGATGAGAAAAAAGCCATTAACACG
>DRNA01000200.1 GCA_011322365.1 Aeromonadales bacterium
ACAGTGCTGGTTTTTATCAGCCCGGTTCAACCAATAAAACACCTCAACAGCTACAAAGCGATCTGGATAATCTCACTGATGGTATGATTGCAGTGGCTGGAGGCCTGGGGTCGCTTGGCAGGGTGGCTGGCGTCAGGTTTTTTTGTTCTAGTGCCGCAAAGAGTGTAGGAAATACGGTTGTCCGAACTACTCGTGCTGGCGATAAAGCAGTTCGAATTACAAGGCCAGATGGATCTGTAATTGATATTTCACCAAAGCGTGTTAAAGAGTTCGTTCCAAATACCCACCCTAAGGCTCCCTCCGGCGCACTAAACCGAGTTAAATTCGATAATGCCATTCTTGGCAGTAAAGGTTTTAAACGTCTGCCAACTCAGCAGGAGTTGGATATATTGAAGAATGCTAAATAACCTTATGAATAAAAAATTCGAAATTTCTGAGACTAAAGAACATGGAGGTGTTTTAAGGATCAATGATGCCGAGTTAGCTGATGAATTTGATGACTTTGTTAATGAAGACTGTTACGTCTTTACCGAAGTAAAATTCAAGGCTGAGTGTGTTTGTTTTTATTTTGGGCAAGCGAGTTGCGTAGAAAAAATCAGAGATTTGGTGGAAAGATTTGTGAGTAAATCATGAATATGCTGATTCGTCTGGTTTTGTTATTTATTCTATTCCTGACAAGTCAGTCGGGAATAGCTGCAATGAACACATTCACCGAACATCAGTATGATGTGAATCATATTGTTCTGGGTGATGAAATTTACAGTTACGATACCTCTTCAAATCCTTGGCATTGTTGCCTAACTCCCTCATCCGTAAATACGCAAGATAGGTCTTTTTTGGCCTTTGCTAGTGATTTTCTTGCCGCAAAGAATACAAAGCTATTCAGAGCAATAAGTGAAACTGAATTCAAGCAGGTACAAAAAACTGGCCGCTTCGAAGCAGGGCCGAACTCTCTCGGAGGAAAATTCTTCGCTGAAAGTGTTGATGATGCGAAGAGATGGGGCGATGTATTAAATGGCACTGGAAAATCTCGGATAATAGAAACTCAATTACCGAAGAATATAGCAGATGGGCTGCAACGATGGGAGCGCTTAGATGGAATAGGGCATGCTAGATATGGCGAACTAAATCGGTAATCCCCCCGAAAAATAATTCTTTTCATAAGTAGAATTTTCCATTAAATTATTAATGAGGAGAACCTACAATGAAGAAGTCCAGATTTACAGAATCCCAGATCATCGGCATTCTGAAAGAAGCTGAATCCGGCGTCCCAGTCACTGAATTATGCCGCACTCATGGTATGAGCGATGCTACATTTTATAACTGGCGGGCAAAATATGGCGGTATGGATGTTTCCATGATGAAACGCATGAAAGAGCTGGAAGAAGAAAACCGCCGCTTGAAGAAGATGTATGCAGAAGAACGATTAAAGGCAGAGATCATTCAGGAGGCCATGGTAAAAATACCCAAAGGGCACACTGAGTGGTAAAGCCCTCCCATCGTAGGGAGATGGCTAAACAAGCTGTTAAAACCAGAGAAATATCCATCAGGTTGGCCTGTCGTATCTTTGGTATTAGTGAAACCTGTTATCGTTATCAAGCAAAAAATTCACAGGAAAATGACAAGATTGCTGACTGGCTGCTGCGTTTAACACAAGCTTATAAAAACTGGGGCTTTGGATTATGCTTCCTTTATTTGCGTAATGTTAAAGGCTTTCCCTGGAACCATAAACGAGTTTACCGTATTTACCGGGATCTGGAATTAAACCTCAAGATAAAGCCTAAAAAACGATTAAAACGTAAAAAACCAGATACCCTGGCGGTTCCAGAGCAAATCAATGATACCTGGTCGATGGATTTTATGCATGACCAGTTAAAAGACGGACGCAGCTTTCGTACCTTTAATGTGATTGATGATTATAACCGTGAATGCCTGGGTATTGAGGTGGATTTATCTTTACCGGCATTAAGAGTGATACGGACACTGGAACGCATTATTGAATGGCGAGGCAAGCCCAAAACCATTCGATGCGATAACGGGCCTGAGTACATAAGCAAGAAAGTGGTTGACTGGGCAAAGGCACAGGATATAAAACTACAATATATCCAACCGGGCAATCCACAACAGAATGCCTATGTGGAGCGGTTTAATTGAACGGTACGCCATGAATGGTTAAATCAGTTTTTATTTAATTCCATAGAGCATGCACAGGAAACAGCAACATGCTGGAAATGGAGTTATAATAATGAACGCCCCCATACGGCTATCGGTGGAATACCACCCAGGCAGAAATTAGCTTTAGCCTGTTAGAAAAAGGAAATAACCGTCTTATCCACATACCCACAGGCCAAGCCTGTCTGTGAGATAAACCTGAAGGTCTCACCAACAGGCAGACCTATGGATATGTGGATAAGACTTATGCAAAACCTCTATTTATGAAGAGCTTTATAAATGGGGGGGATTACCGTATCGAGAGCGGCTAATGTTCGATTTTTCCCGTTTATTATTGCTGTTTTCTCTAGGATTATAGAGTGATCTAGGACACCATAAAATAAAAACTATGACGCACAGCACCGGCTCACCGGCATAGAGCAAAGCGACAGCGGCACCACTGCTCCGTGAGCGTACAGAGCGCACAGGACAGTCACAGGAACAAGGCTTTGAATACGACCCGGCAGGCAACCGCATAACACCCATATTATTTACCAGTACAGTATTCAGAGTAGCTAAGAAACGGGAAATGTCAGTTACTGTGCTTATTGTTTCTGATACTATGCATTTCATTGAATTTTTTTGCAAAATTTTTTGCAGTCAGCACAAAATAAGAGTATGATCCCGTGTCTGCGTTTTGGGTCAAAGGGTAAGCTTTGTCTCCGGAATATGCAGTAGATAATATAAATTGCTGGGTAAAATGTTTTAATTTAGGAGTTTTCATGCCATCGGTAAAGTTAAAAGAAAATGAACCATTTGACGTAGCCTTACGTCGTTTCAAACGTTCCTGTGAAAAAGCAGGCATCCTGTCTGAAGTTCGTCGTCGCGA
>DRNA01000201.1 GCA_011322365.1 Aeromonadales bacterium
CCCAATTTGACGTTAAATTTTTTCTTTCACCCGTTTTAAGGTCCATAATTATTAAGTTGAACTTATCTGATTCATAACCAGGTGTTGACATTGCTACGTAAGCTAACTGAGTTCCCGCGTGGTTTTCCTGAGGCAAACTATCCCATGCTGAGTTGTTTTTAGTAAGATTTGTTACTGTTGTGTCATTCTGCAGATCATATTTATAGACGTCAAAATTTGTTGACCAGGCTTCTTTTCTGCCTACATTACGGCTGGTGAAATAGAGCTGTTTTGAATTCGATGAAAAACTATATTCTTCAACTCCGCCAAAGGGCACGGAAGGAACATCAGCATCCCATGCACTAGTTATGTCTACAACTTCCGCTTCTGCATTCAATTTAGAAAAAAATAAATGGCTTCTTAACCCATCTTCCCAGCGGTCCCAATGACGCACAAAAAGTTGTTTATAGATCCGTCCTGATGAAGATTTTTTTTCACTCAAGGTCTTATGTTGACAATCATTATCTTTGCAAGCAATATCTACCCTGCTGCTAAATGCGAAAGTAACATCATCATTGGCTAGTTTGAATGTATCAATATCAAATGGAAGGGTGGTTAAAATTTTTGCTTTTGTTCCATTTACAGGCTGACTCCAGATGTTTTTTCCTCGGCTAAAAATAATAGCTTCATCATTCTTTTTCCATTGAAAAGACTCTTCACTTCTGGGCGTATGTGTTAACTGTCTGATATCTCCTGAAGAAAGTTCAAGCAGCCATAAATCACTTTCCTTTTTATTGTCTTTTTCCAGATTACTGGTGACATCAAAGGCCACATATTTTCCATTATGAGAAATCTCGATATGTCCAACGCGCTTCATTGCTAACATATCATGTATCGTCATACCAGATTCTGTAGCAGATACTGTAAAGGTATAGAATATTGATATAACAATGCTAACAACTTTACCCCTTTTCATTCGGTTCTCCCTTATTAATCCAGATAATGACGATACAGTAATATTTTTGCTAATGTTGGTGTCCACCAGCACCATGTACATGCCCGTGACTTTTTTCTTCATCAGTAGCATCGCGAACTTCTTTAACTTCCACAGTAAAATCTAAAGTTGAACCGGCTAAGGGATGGTTACCATCAACCACTACTTCATCGGCAGTAACAGAAGTCACCACTACTGGAACTTCACCCTGATCCGTCGCGGCTCTAAATCGCATTCCTGCTGAGATATCGTTAACACCTTCAAAAGCCGAGCGTGGCACCGTTTGTACTAATCCAGGATGCCTTTCTCCATAGCCTTCTTCAGCTGGAATTTTTACAGAAAATTTATCTCCGGCCTTTTTACCCGCAAGGGCATTTTCCATCCCAATAATGAGGTTGCCTTTACCATGCAAATACACCAGAGGCTCTCCTTCAAAGGAATCTTCAATTAACTCATCGCCATCTTTTGTTAGACGATAATGAAAGGTAACCACCGCATCATCTTTAATTTTCACTTTTCTCTTCTCCTGATTTTGTTTGAACCATTGATGATATAGAAGCACGAATGTTTCGGCAATGGTTGTTAATAACAGTTAACTGATTTATTGAATTTTTTATACTCATAATCATTATCAATAAAGACGATTGATATTTTTTGTAGTAAAGTAGGCTACCACCATTTAACGCTAAGGATCTTATTATGCAAAAAATTTCTGTTATCTTATTAAGCTGGTTATTCCTTTTGGCGACCGGATGCACGTCTGAACCTGATTTCAAGCAAATTTCGCAGGATCAACTACTTAATCCAGCAAATCACGTCAAAATTATTCTTGATGTGCGTACTCCTGAAGAGTATGCCGAAGGACACGTTCCTGGCGCCATTAATATTTCACATGATGTCATTGATAAAAAGATTAATGAGCTCATCAAATTAAATGGTGGAAAAAATGCAACCATTGCCGTGTACTGTAGAAGTGGACATCGTGCTGGCATCGCACTTAAAGAACTACAAAAGCAGGGATTCCAGGATTTATATCACCTGGAAGGTGATATGAATGGATGGTACAAGGCTAAAAAGCCGGTTGAAAGTAATAAATAACACCCCAATAGTAGTAGATAGTGTTTGACGCATGGATTCAGGTAATGTTCCTATTACAATCTGAGGTGTGTTAACGAGTATTTGTTATATGAGGTATTTATTATGAAAGCATTTTCTGTACTTTTAGCAGTTTTATTTTTTGCTGGCATCAGTTCGTCATCAAATGCTGGTGATGTTGAGATTAACTGGTCTCACCCCGAAAAATACACTGATGTTCAACCCAATAGTACATCGACCACAAAAAAATACCGCCAGCGAGTTATTAAGGAGCTAACAACACATCTGGATACCCTGGCAGCCGATAAACTCCCGGCAGATTATCATCTCAAAATTACCGTTACAGATGTTGATTTAGCTGGTTATATTGATTTCGAAAATGGCCATCAACTGCGTATTGTTAGAGATGTGGATTTACCCAGAATAAAACTTAAATATCAATTGGTTAAAGGGGACAAAAGTGTTGGAGAAGCTGAAGCCAATTTGAAAGATATGAGCTTTTTACGCCACATCAACAATAAGTTAAATACGACGGAATCTTTCTTTTACGAAAAACGCCTACTCAGCGAGTGGTTTAAAAAAACCATAGAGCCTTTAGCAAAATAGTTCTACATTCGTAGCCAAATTCAATGAGAATCAAAAGGTATTCTGTTTAGCGGGATGTCGTCTAATTTTTATAGGCAATACATTCCACTTCTACCGTAGCTCCCAGAGCTAATCCATTGGCTCCTAATGCACTTCTGGCAGGAAAATGTTTCTTAAAATACTGCCTGTATACCTTGTTAAACTGACCCCATTGGCTAATATCTGCAATAAATACCGTACATTTCACCACATCATCCAGGGTTAAGCCATTTCGCATCAAAGTAGCTCGGATATTTTTCAATGTTTGATGGGTTTCAGCGACAATACCACCGGAAACCAGCTTTCCCGTTGCAGGATCGGCTCCTAATTGGCCGGACAGGTACCAGGTTTTATCTACTTTGACAATTTCAGAAAATGGAAACTTAAGCTCTCTGGCTTTCTTATTAGTAATATATTCCGCTTGCTTTTGAGCAAAGGAACTACCAGAAAAGAGTACCAACAAAAAACCGAGAAGTAACACGGAAATAACCAGTTTAAGGTTCATTTTCAACTCCTGAAAAATATACTAAAAACCCATACTACCTGTATTTGGCAATAAGAGGAAATTAATTAATAGCTTGGAACACTACATACCCATAAATAAAAAACTTAAGGCTTAAATTACAGCTATTTCATGTTTTTTAATCTTTTAAAATACCGATCTCTTAATCGGGTCGATCTTGAAACCATTGGCATTTTCTGGCCATCAATATAAACCAGTACAGCCTCACTGGTAACTTCCAGTGGATCACCTTGCCACATAACGAAATCAGCAACCGCACCCTCCCTGATTTCACTGGATAGAGTGTTCTGGCTGAATAATGTCATTGGATTCGATGTGATGGCCGCTATGGCCTCCTGCTTAGGTAAGCCATTAGCTACCGCTAAACCAGCAGCCTGCCTCACCAGATAAGCATTGTGGGTATTTTGCCAGCCAATACCGGTAAAAATCAATTTAACGCCGGCTTTATGCATCAATGCCGCATTTTCTAAACGGCTACCCAGAGCATCATAACTCGAGGGTAAATTTCTACTGGGATCAATTATAACAGCCATTCCCGCAGCGAAAATTTTATCGGCAACCATCCAGCCTTCTTCCACTCCGGCCAAAACCACATTCAAATCATATTCCTCTGCCAATTTGATAAATCTTTCAATATCAGCAGCACGATGAATACTAAC
>DRNA01000202.1 GCA_011322365.1 Aeromonadales bacterium
CGGGATGTCAGAACAAGGCGCAACTTGCAGCGAATGGTTATTCCCTTCGCAAAAGTTGCAAAGCTTCCGCTCCCAGCTCACGCCCCTTACCTACATCCGTGTAGGCAACGCAGGGCTGGCTTCCCATCTGAGCTCCCGTAGGGCAAGAGGATAAGCGCGCATCTCGGCAACTGCTCCTGCGTTGCTCTACTAAGGTATATCCCTATACCGATTCGGTGTTATAAAAGTTTGCGTTAGACAGGAAATTGCTCCTTGCATTTCCTGCATACCATCCATCCATGGATATAAATGACTAACACTTCTCTTTTATGCCTTGAATCTGCACGCTTCTTCTCTTGCTGAAATCATGCATCTTCAAGTAGAACGGGTATATATTTTGGCAGGAGCGAATGCATTGGTGATGTCAGCTGTCAGGAAAACTGTAACTATCTGCTGAAACCCAATTCTATCGCCCAGCAAGCCCGATTTAATGAGCATGAAATTTAAGTGATTGCCACTCACGTTTGTTCCATAAAATAATAAACCAGATCATCTGCAATAATCGATAACCCATCTGGGCGACCCAGATAGCCGTGAGGCTCATACCGTAAACTGGACCCAGTAGATATGCGATTGGCAGAAAAATACCCCATTGCATTACCACGCCTACCACCATGGTCTGTTTTGCCGCTCCAGCTCCCTGAAGCGCACTCATTAGCACCAGAGCAATCGCATCAAAGGCAATACCAAAACCTACAAGCTGTAGTGGTACTCTGGTGACATCTAAAGTCACCTGATCATGAATGAACCAACTGAGAAAAAAATCGGGGAAAAATAGCATGGGTAAACCAATAAACATGACAAACACAAAGGCTACTTTGGATACATCCCAACCCCAATGGTAGGCATCGTTCGGGTTGTTTTCACCCAGGGCTTTGCTCACCAGTGTATTGGCGGTGATGCCGAAAGCGATACAGGGCAGGATAGCGATTAAAGTCAGGTTGATTACCGCATTGGCTCCAGCAAGTTCAGCGGTACCGATTTTGGCAATAATCCAGAATAGGGTAGTAAAACCCGCAGCAAAAAAGAGTTGCTGTAGAGCCGATGGCATGGAAATTTTAAACAGGCTATGAAAGGCCTTTCGGGAAGGAAGGCCCTGGGCAAAACCATAATGCTTTGTATTTTTATTGGCATAGAACAGATAAAACAGGGTACCGCAAAATAGAGAAATAGTGGTGCCTAACCCTGCACCGTAGGTGCCCAGCTGAGGGAAGCCGGCTTTACCAAATATGAGTAGATAGTTGAGTACAATATTGATAGCATGAATAACCAGTAAGGTGCGCATATAGATCCCGGGGCGACCTATGGAGGTCCAATATCCTCTAAAAGCAAAATTACTTGCCAGCGCCAACATACCGGCAAGTCGGGTGGTTAAATAGGGAGTACTTTGTGCTACAACCTCCGGGTCATCCACCAGAGCAGACATAATATTCGGAGCAAAGTAGATCAACACAATAGATAGTGGCACGGAAATGAGTAAATTCAGTACCAGACCACCATTGAGGGGAAAGGCGGCTTTATCTTCTCGGCCCGCTCCCATATTTCGGGCCACTAACGACTGCACTCCGGTGGCCAGTCCGATAAAAAAAGCGGTGCTGAGAAAATTGACGAATCCCGCAATACCAATACCACCTAAAGCTGCCGGACCCAAAGAACCTACCATAGCGGCATCTACCAGATTCAGTACATTTTGAGACAACATGCCGCCCAATATGGGGAGAGTTAAACTGAAAATTATTTTTCTGCGATGTTTGGAGACCACTAATAAGCGCCTTTGGGTGGTTGGGTTCTTAACTGAAGCCGTTAGGCTACTTCATTTGAGGCGTTTTGGCTATACACCAGACATCCACATTAGTAACATGGTGTTGAATAAGCTCTTTTGCCAGCTCGTCGGTTGTACTTCCGGTGGTGATGACGTCATCAACTATTGCAATATGCTGAGGTAGCTCAGTTTCTATTCTAAAAGCACCTTTTAGATTCTTTTTTCGTTCAGAGAGTGTTAACCGAGTTTGTTCTTCTGTAATCTTATCGCGGTATATTCCCTGTCTGATCAAAGGGATATTGAGTTTGCGAGAGAGAAATCCGGCAATTAACTGTGCCTGATTATAACCGCGTTGTCTCAGGCGCTTTGTATGCAGAGGTACTGCTATGATGGCTTCGGGCAATGAGTAACTGACCAGTTGTTGAATGCTATTTAGCAGAATATGACCCAGCACATGGGTAAGTTGGATACGTTGTTGAAATTTAAATTGTTGCAGCAGTTCTGATAGTGGTGTCAGGTAAAGCCCCCCGGTAATAACTCGATTAAAATGGGGCGATTGTTTTTGACATCGTCCACAGGTGTAGCTTGAATGGGTCGAATAATTGCTATCGGTAATGGGTTCGGCGCATTGAGAACAACTTAAGGGTGCTTTTTTTATAGCTAGAGTGCAGGAATGGCATAATTTTCGACCCCTGACCGGTGCCTGACAAAGAACACAATAGTTAGAAAAGTGATCCATACACTGAGAGGATAGCGCTTGTAATTGATGAACCACATATTGAAAAAATGGTTTTTCAGGTAAATTAGAATTTTTCACAGAATCCATTGTTATTTCCTTATATACCCATAATCATTCAATGATATTTCCAGAATGATAACAGCAATTCAATGCTGTATATTCCAGCAGGTTAAAGTAAAATGGAATCAAAAGCTACATTAACTTCTCTATTCACAGAATAGTGAACTTGTTACGGGCGAAAAAATTGAAGCACCCTTTATACCCATAATCATTCAAAATGCAGGTTTCAGAGTTCAAGCAGGATGTCAGAGCAAGGCGCAACTTGAAGCGAATGGTTATTTCCCTTCGCAAAAGTTGCAACGCAGGGCTGGCTTTCTGCTTGAGCTCCCATAGGGCAAGAGGATAAGCGCACATCTCGGCAACTGCTCCTCGACAACTGCTCCTGCGTTGTTCTACTACCGTCCATCCATGGACATATGCGTTGCTCTAATAAAGTATATCCCTATACCGATTCCGCGTTATAAAAGTTCAAGTTAGGATAACTAACACTTCACTTTTATGCCTTGAATCTGTACGCTTCTCCTCTTGCTGAAATCCTGAATTTTGAATGATTATGGGTATATACGTTAAGCGAAGTGGCAACGGGCCGGCTCTGGTGTTATTACATGGTTGGGGTTTGCATGGTGATATTTTTCAGTATGTGGTTGATGATCTGGCCCTCCATTATCGGGTTTATCAGCTTGATTTACCCGGATTTGGCCAGAGCGTAGTGAATAATACACCCTATACGCTGGAATATGTGATTGAAAAAGTGCTGGAAGTTACCCCTGAGAATGCGCATTGGCTAGGTTGGTCCTTAGGTGGACTTATTGCTATGGCCATTAGTAGTCGCTTTCCAGAAAGAGTAGTATCATTGATTACAGTGGCTTCAAGTCCCAGATTTCTACAGGCGGACGACTGGCCAAATGCCATGACGAACGAGATGTTAACAATTCTACAGGGCTATTTAGTTGAAGATTTCAGAGGTACACTTATCCGATTTCTGGCGATACAGGCTTTGGGCTCTAAAACACAGCAACAGGATCTACAACAACTTAAAGAATTAACCTTTCGTCATGGTGAACCGGCACCCCGGGCATTACAGGGTGGGTTGGATATTTTGCATAACACTGATCTGAGAGAAGAGTTAAAACAGATTTCTGTGCCCTGGTTGAGACTTTATGGGCGTCTGGATTCGCTGGTGCCAGAAAAAACGGCAGCGGCGGTTGCAACATTAGCTCCAGAAAGTGAAAGCTTTATATTTAACAGTTCGAGTCATGCTCCGTTTATTTCGGAAAAAAACAGTTTTGTAAAACAGTGTCTTAAATTTTTAGAAAAATCCGAGTTGATGAAATAATTAATGAATACGGTTGATGATGTGAAATTACAGCAGTTAAACACACTTTTTTCAGAATTGGCCGAGGATTATGATAAATCTGCCTTTATTCAGCAGGAAGTTGGCAGGCGTATGCTGGCACGCCTTGATTATATTAATTATACGCCTTCGCAGATTGTTGATGCCGGTTGTGCAAGCGGTTTTCATTGTCAGCTATTAGCCCAAAAATTTCCTAAAGCAAAAATCTATGGGTTGGATATTTCAACCGGCATGATAACCGTAGCCAATAAAAAAAGAAGTTTTTTCAGTAAACAGAAATTTATCCAGGTTGATATGACCCAGACAGATTTATCTGATAACAGTGTGGATTTTATTTTTTCCAATCTTGCTCTGCCCTGGGTTAATGATATTCAGTTATGTATTAAAGAGTGGCAGCGGATTTTAAAACCTGATGGGTTACTGTTGTTTTCAACCCTTGGTCCTGACTCCATGATGGAGCTTAAACAGGCACTTTCGAATACCAGTGCAGATATTGAAATGCTTAATTTTATTGATATGCATGATATTGGAGACAGTTTGTTAAAAAATAAATTCGTAGAGCCGGTCATGGATGTTGAAAACATTAGTCTACTATTTGATGATACGAAAAGTTTGTTGGATGAGTTGTCTGCTACGGGTATGTTACAACTATTATTAAATAATAAATATTCTCAGCTTTCACAGAATAGGTTTATAATGGAAAGTCTCGATCGCATTAATGCAAATTACCCAGGGTATTTGGAAAATAATGATAAGGTATATCCTTTAAATTATGAAATAATCTACGGTCATGCCTGGGGAACCGAATTAACTACTCAATCTGTTCAGGGGGCTAAAATGGCCAATGACGAGACTTTTATTCTGGATGCATTCCTGGATAAAAATTAAAGTAGAAGGATGAATGAAAGGCAAATTAAAAATCAGATGAAAATAGACAAAAACCAGTTGATGAAAGGTATGAATTAGCCATGGCAGAAATACAAAATGTGGATAAAACAGAGCAGGGTAAAACTTTTGCGGCTATTGATTTAGGTTCTAACAGTTTTCATCTGACACTTGCCAAATTTGAACATGAAAATATTCAGATTCAGGGAGTATTAAAGCACCGGATTCAGCTGGCAGCGGGTTTGAACAAATACAATAAACTGAGCAAAGAATCTATTGAAAGATCAGTAGAATGTTTAAAACTCTATGGACAGAGGCTGCAGGGGATTCCTCCTCAAAGAGTAAAAGCGCTGGCAACCTATAGCCTACGTAAGGCAAAAAATTCACGAGAATTTTTAAGGGAAGCTGAAAAGGCTCTGGGTTATGCTATCGAAATAATTTCAGGTACAGAAGAAGCCCGTCTTATTTATAGCGGTGTTGCCCACTACGAAGCCAGCAAAGAAAAATTGCTGGTGATTGACATTGGCGGTGGCAGTACCGAATTTGCTACGGGTAAAGGATTTATAACTGAACTTCTGGATAGTCTGCAAATGGGCTGTGTCTCATTTTCCACTCGATTTTTCCCTGATGGTGATATAAAAAAATCTGGTTTTAAACGTGCAGTCACTGCAGCCAGATTAGAAATAGTATCCATAGAAGATCTGTATTTAAGAGAAGGTTGGGACGAAGTTATCGGCACTTCAGGTACCATTGAATCCATTTTTTATCTTTTAAAAGAAAGAAACTGGATTGATGATGTGATAACTGCGGATGCGTTAAAAAAATTAAAAAAAGAATTTTTGCAGGCTGGCAAGGTCGAAAATCTTAATTTAACTGGAACTTCACAGAATAGAAGGGAAATAATAACCAGTGGGCTTGCTATTCTCATTGGAATATTCAAAAGCTTAAAGCTTGAAGCTATGCGAATTTCTGATGCAGCCCTCAGGGAAGGGATACTTTTTGAATTGTTAGGGCGTTCACATAATGAAGATATCAGAGATAAAGCCATTCAGGGGTTGAGAGATCGCTTTCATGTCAATGTGAATCAGGCCAGGAGAGTAGGTAACACGGCTAAAAAAATTTTTAAAATGGTAAAAAAGGACTGGGAACTGGATAAAAAGGAATACCGACAATTATTACGTTGGGCCTCCACAGTTCATGAAGTTGGAATGGCGCTAAACTATAGCCATCAACAAAAACATGGTGAGTATATTATTCGTGCCACCGATATATCAGGTTTCAGTATCCAACGAAAAAATCAACTGGCGTTGTTAGTGCGAGCGAATAGAAGAAAATTCCCCCTGGGCTTGTTTGATGTTCTGGAACATGAAGATGAACGTATTAAATTAATTCGTCTGGCGCGAATATTACGTCTTGCAGTTCTACTGAATCACCGGCGAAGAGATGGTATAAAAATACCGCAATGTATAGAGGTTGAAAACCGACCCCATGTCAATATTGAAAGTGAACAGGGTAAAGACAGTATGAGTCTTTTCTTCCCAAAACATTTTTTAAAAGAGATGACATTAGTTGCCGCCGATCTGGAGCAGGAAAAACAATTTTTAAATAAAGTGGGTTTTACGCTGGATTATTGCTAAATTCCAGGAAGTGGTGAAATAAAAATGAAGTTAGGTCTGTTATTGTGTGACCACGTTAATACCAGTCTTATAAATGAGCATGGTGATTATGCAGATATGTTTTTTGATTCATTGGTCAGTGAACAGCTGCGTTCAGAAATATTGAGCACACCGCTTGAAATAGTCAACTATGCTGTAATTGATGATGAGTTTCCTGATGCAGTTGAAGACTGCGATGCTTATCTGGTGACGGGTAGCCAGCATAGTGTTAATGATGATTATCCCTGGCTAAAAGAATTATATTCCCTGGTTAAAGATATTTACCAGAAGAACAAGCCGCTTATCGGCATCTGTTTCGGACATCAATTAATAGCGGCTGCTTTAGGGGGTAAAGTTGAGGCATCAGATAAGGGTTGGGGTGTTGGTGCATCGAGTTGCGAGGTAGTGACAACACATGCCTGTATGCAGCAAGATGAGGCTGCAACCGAAGTATCATTACTCTATAGTCATCAGGATCAGATTACCCGGTTACCGCCGGAAACGCAGGTGATTATGGCTAATGACTTCTGTCAATATGCCATGATTGAAAGTGGTGAACGATTTTTAGGAATTCAGGGGCATCCGGAATTTTCTAAAGCCTATTCCAGAGCATTACTGGAATTACGTCGTGAAAGGTTGCCTGAAACGGTACATAAACGGGCAATTGAATCATTAAATAATGAGTTGGACTCTCAACGAGTAAAACAGTGGATATTACGATATCTGGAAATAAATGGGTAATTATCTAAAACTATGAAATTACAAGTTGTGGAAAGTAAATCCTGGCAGTGGTATATCGGTGTGTTGCTGTTTCTGATGGTGGCAATGTCACTTTCTGCCTGGATAGCCTGGGAGCAAAGTAAAATAAAACGAACTGAGCTGGGTGCAGAAGTTTCAAGGCTTAGCATAATTAACAAACAGCTTGCTGAGAATCTGGCTCAAAAAGAGCGTTTACTCACAGAACTGGATCGTTCGGTTCAGATGTCCAGAGCAAATATCGATGAAGTAGGTGTTACTTTATCTAAATTACAGGAAGATAAAAAACAACTGGAAAAGGAACTCACCTTTTATCGTAGTATCATGGCACCTGAAATGGATAAATCCGGGCTGACCATTGATAGCTTGCGAATATCATCAATAACCACAGAAGTAAATTCTCCGGAAAATCAGCAGCAGGGTGACAGGCAATACGAATTTGAACTGGTTCTTACCCAGGTTAAAAAACAGGACTGGTATATTAAAGGGCGCTATCAGATCTGGTTAATTGATAAACCCGCAGCGGGGCAGGCAGAAAAACGCATTTCTCTGTTTTCCTACCTGAACAGGCCCAAATTTAAGCCACTGTTTTCGTTTCGTTACTTTCAGACTTTTCGTGAGGTCGTTAAAATTCCTGCACAATTGCATCCAACTGCTATAGTTGTAACAGCAACCACAAGAGATGGGAAACAAAAAGCAGAGAAACGTTTTCCATGGCCTTCGGAGGAGAAAACGGCTGATGTTCAACAAAAAGAAAACTAAAAGAGCGGTAGATACACTGATCACTCAGCATACTACCATTACTGGCGATATGGCTTTTTCCGGTGTACTTTATATTGATGGTAAAGTGATTGGTAATGTCTCTGCGGTGGAAGGGGGCTCAATTTTGACCATAGGTGCCAGAGGTTCGGTTGAAGGTGAGATCAATGTGCCACATGTTATTGTTTTTGGCGAAGTTGAGGGGGATATTCATGCCAATGAAGAAGTCGAACTCATGGAAAAAGCCAGTATAAAAGGCGATGTTTACTATTCACTGTTACAGATGGCGATGGGAGCAGCGGTAAATGGTAAACTGGTTCACAAAGCTCCGGCCGGCACTCAGCGACTGGAGCATAAACCCCAGGCAAAGTCTCAGATTGATTCAGAGTAGGTATTATGGCTAAATGCCCATAATCAAGTGATAAGGCGCTCTGAAGATAAGGAAATTTCCAACAGTATAGAATTTTGCTTCCTGATAGGGGATAATATAGCCATAATCATTTTAAATCCCATTGAAACCTGCATTTTGAATGATTATGGCTATATAGTAATTACCTGAATAGGTATGTCACAGTAGTTTCCTGAATAGGTATGTCAAAATGAGTGAACAATCTCCAGCAACTGAAATGATTGAAGTAACGGATTCCGCCGTGCATAAAGTACAGTCATTATTAGCCGAGGAAGAAAATCCTGATTTAAAATTAAGGGTTTTTGTCACCGGTGGTGGCTGTTCTGGTTTTCAATATGGTTTTTCCTTTGATGAAAAAATCAATGACGGTGATATGCTAATAAAAAAAGATGGTATATCGGTTGTGGTAGACCCTTTAAGTATCCAGTATCTGATGGGTTCGAAAGTGGACTACACTGAAGGTCTCCAGGGTTCAAGATTCATTGTGGACAATCCTAATGCTACCACTACCTGTGGTTGTGGTTCTTCGTTTTCTCTTTAAGTTTTCTATTCTGATTGATTTGTAGGAGTGAATTTATTCACGAAGGGTCTGCAATTACATCACGAATCTAGATTTTATTATTGTATCCAAATTAGTGCTTTAAAGTTTACTCAGCAGGTTTCGGGAGACAAATTATGACTTCAAACCCCCGACAAATCTCATTTTTCTCTCCAGACGGAGATGTTTCATAACAGTTTTTCAATTCGATGGTGCCATGATGTTGTTTAACGATATTTTGCACTATGGTTAAACCTAATCCCAGTCCGGTTGAATTAATACTACCGCGGTGAAAGGGTTGGAAAAGTTGTTCCAATCTGGATGGATTGACACCCTGACCCTGATCTCTGAAGATGATTTCAGTGTGATCTTTATCTTCATTTGCGAGCACTACAATGGCTGTACCTGGAGGGTTATGTTCTCGGGCATTTCTCATTAAATTACCAAATAGTGAACTTAATAAAACAGGGTCGCCATAGACATCGATTTTTTCGTCCATTGAGAGCGTTATATTAAGTGGCTGGGAATTTTCCAGTTTCATGTCTTCATGAATATGTTGTAATAAATTTTTTAATGGAACGGGCTCGCGGTTAATTTTCTGTATCTCTGCATTTAATCTTCCCAGTAAAAGCAATTGGCTAATCATCTGATTCAAAATAATGACTTCATTGTTAAGTCGCTGAAGTGCCTTTTGTGGATTATTCTGTTGTTCGGCAATAGCAAGTGTGGTTTGAATTCTGGCTAACGGGGAACGCAGTTCATGGGAGACATCCCACAAAATTTGTTGTTGGCTATTTAATAACTTTTCAATAGTTTCAGCCATTTCATTTATCTGGTTTGCAAGTTTCCCCAGTTCATCATTTCTTTTTAGTAAACGGTTATTCGGCCGAGCAGATAAGTCATGTGTAAGCTGTTTCACCGTAGACTGGAGTTGTTTTATGGGCCTGGTTAAAAATCGACTCACTAATAAGGCAGCGGCTATACTGGCAACAATTAAAATAAGTAACCTGAATAGCGGATGAGAATAAAAATTTCTACTGTCCAGTGCACGAACAATATCGGTTTCAATAATTAGCCAACGGGGTCCCACCGCTGTATCTATTTTTAGAGGTCCAAACCAAAGAGAATGATCGCTACGATAGACAGAAGGCTCAGTTTTTCCATGGAGACTGATCATCTCCCATAAACGGGTAACTGCCTGGGGTAGTTTTGAATGTGCATTCTGCTGTCCAGATTTATCCAGCAGCCAGATTTTTTTTACGGGTTTATGGTTTTGCTTGTTATAAACCATTTTTTGTAAATGGTGTAAGGATATTGATGTATTTCCTGGCCTGAATCTTCTTACAAAATCTGTTTGTAGTGGATTTAAAGGCAGCACTTTATTATCAGCATTAAGACTTTTTCCAAGCCAGGTTCCTGCCAGGATAAAAATTAACAGGCTTACCCAGAAACTTAGAAATATGCGCCAGAATAGATTAAGCATCAGGCACTTCTTCAATTTTTGTTAAAATATAACCGGCTCCGCGAACTGTCTTAATGTCAGGTAAATTATCCTGTCCCAGATGTAATTTTTTTCTCAGGTTGCTGATATGCATATCAATGCTTCTGTCGAAAGCGGTGAGGCGTCTACCAAGTACCTGCTGAGACAGGAAATCTCGAGTGACCAGTTGTGCAGTTTGTTTCATCAGTTCAAGTAACAGGTTAAATTCCGTACCCGTTAAAACCATTATTTTTTTGTTGGAAAAGACTTCTCTGGTATTGATTATCAGTTTCAACCTCCCATTTTCAAATATATTTTGGTTAGTTTCTAACGCTTGAATTCGACTTCGTCTTAATAACGCTTTAATGCGTGCAAAAAGTTCTCTTGGACTACAGGGTTTTGCCAGATAATCATCAGCACCTAATTCAAGGCCAATAATACGATCAACTTCATCTCCTCTGGCAGTTAGCATCAGAATCGGTGTCCAGCTCTGTTTTCGAATTTTGGGGATAATATCAAAGCCATTTCCATCCGGTAACATAACATCAAGGATGATAAGGTCAAAATCTTTATCAGGAAAGATGTCGAGACCCTGTTTTAAATCATACGCCAGCGTTACATTTAAACCCTCCCCCTCAAGATATTCCTGCAATAGCTTTGCCAGGCTTTTATCGTCATCAATTAGTAGTATTTTATCCATAGTATTAGTTTACCATGGCGCTGTGTCTGAAATTGTAAAGAATTGTCAGCAGTTGGAGGGTACAAACAATTATTAAAGGTGCCCTTTACACAACTTTACAAAACCTTGACGTTTCCATGGTTTGGTAAGGATATGATGTGAGTGTAACACTGACAACCATAACCATTTGGAGAATATTATGAAGATGATTAACACCTTTTCTGTTATCAGTTTATTGTTTTTAAGCCTGTCGGCATCAGCTAATCCTGGCCACGAAGGTAGAGCGGGCAAAAATCCCCTGATGCGAGCGCTTCACCAACTGGATTTATCAGCAGAGCAAAAAGTGAGCGTAAAGGCGCTACTCAAAGCTGAAAAACCCACTATGAAGAAGTTTATGGTTAAACTGGCTGAAGCTAAGTTGGAAATGGCGAAACTGCTCGATTCAGAACGCTTCAACCGGGCTCAGGTGGAAAAATTAGCTACAGAGCAGGCTGAAGTTTTTAAGCAGATGATTATTCGTAAAGCCCGGGTCTTTTCTCAGTTAAGAACTTTATTAAATCAGCAACAGATTGAAAAATTACGTAAGATGATAGATAAAAAACAACGAATTCAACATATTATGATGGAAGATATTTAATTAGCGATGTAAAACTATTTTTCATATAGTAAATGCTAATAAAAGGTGTTGTTGATCTCCATCAATGACGCCTTTTATTTTATCTGGTATTTATGTCGCTGTAAGTGTGAATGTACGGTTTACGATGGATACTTTATGAAAACAGCAAACTATCAGGCTCATATTCCAGATGAGCAGGGGTTCGTCGATTACAGCAAAACTGAAAATAAAACCTGGCAACAACTTTTTGATCGGCAAATCAGGCTAATAGAAAATCGTGCCTGTGATGAATATTTACAGGGTATGGAATTATTAAATTTACCCTCGGATCGGATCCCTCAACTTCCTGACGTGAATAAGGTTTTGAGAAAGACGACTGGATGGGAAGTTGAAGCCGTGGCGGCGGTGATCCCCTTTGAAGAATTTTTCACGTTACTGGCGAATAAGAAGTTTCCGGCAGCCACCTTTATCCGAACCCCGGAAGATATCGACTATTTACAGGAACCGGATATTTTCCATGAAATATTTGGTCATTGTCCCTTGCTTACCA
>DRNA01000203.1 GCA_011322365.1 Aeromonadales bacterium
CAGCGTTTTAACAGTTTTCTTAAATAAAGGGGATCATCTTTCATGGTCTTTTCCAGATAATCTTTCTATTAAACAATGCAAGTATCAATAAAAAGCCTAACAACCATCCCATTGAACCCCCTCGGGTACCATTATCACTGACATTGGTTTCAACATTGCTCACTGCATTTTCCGTAATACTGAAACTGGCACTCACCTGGACCGAAGCTCCACCGCTATCGGTTACGGTTACGGTCAGAGAGTCATCGCCCAGATAGCCGCTGTTTGCTGTGTAATTGACCAGCCCACTGGCTGAAATGGTGGCGGTTCCATGTTGGGGCGGTGTTGAAATAGTGAAAGTATGCGTATCGCCCACGTCCGGGTCAGTGACATTAATCTGCATACTGACCTGTCGACCATTAACGGTAATGGTGGGAATAGTCACTTCAGGCGGATTGTTCACTGGATTGATAGTCACATTCACGGTTACCGCTCCGGTTAAACCACCGGCATCAGTGACCGTTACAATGAAAGAATCTGAACCACTAAACTTGGGGTTGGGGGTATAGCTAACCAGCCCATTAGTATCAACCGATGCACTACCATTAGATGCTGTTGTAGTAACGGCATAGGTGAAGGTATCGCCCACATCAGGATCGGTGACGGTTAATTGCACCGAACCACTCCCATCTTCCTGCACTGAAAAGGCAGGAGAGGTAATGGTAGGGGCATCGTTGACGGGTATTATGGTGACGTCGACGGTGACAACTCCTGATAAACCACCCGCATCGGTAGCTGTGACGACAAAGGTATCTGTACCATTAAAGTTGGCATTGGGTATATAGGTTGCCTGTCCAGTGGCATTGATTGATGCTGTACCATTCACAGCTGGAGTGCTGATACTAAAAGTAATGGTGTCACCCACATCGGGGTCATTTGCTAATACCGTAACGGAACCCACCTTGTCTTCGTTGGTGGTCATTGGTGGTGCGGAGGGGACAGGAGCCTGGTTTACACCATTGACAGTCACGTTAATGGCTACAGTGCCTACACCACCGGCCGCATCTGTTACCAGAACTGGAATGATGTCAGTCCCATTGAAATTTGCATTCGGTGTATAACTCACCAACCCGGTAGTATTGACACTGGCTACGCCATTTGCTGGAGCAGATGCTAATGTATAGGTGAAGGTATCCCCTATATCTGGGTCATTAGCATTCACCTGCACGGTTCCTGACATATTCTCATTCACGATTAAATTAGGTGCAGTGGGTGCAGGAACATCATTGACCGCATTGATGGTGGCATTGATGGTGACAGTCCCCGTGAGACCGCCTGCATCAGTGACAGTTATAGTAAAGGAATCCGAACCATTAAAATTGGCATTGGGCACATAGCTGACAAGCCCGGTGGCATTAACACTCACTGCGCCATTAGTGGGTGCAGAGGTGACACTGTAAGTAAAGGTATCACCCACATCGGGATCATTGGGTGCAATTTGTGAGGAGCCGGTAGTATCTTCATTGGTGGTTATTGCTGGCGCTGTAGGAACGGGCGCATCGTTAACCGCATTGACGGTGACGTTGATGGTGACCGTACCCGTTAATCCAGTATTATCAGTGACTGTCACCACGAAACTATCGCTACCATTAAAATTTGGGTTGGGTAAATAACCCGCAAGCCCCCCGGCACCAACCGTGGCGATACCGTTGGTAGCATTGCCAGTAATGGTGTAAGTAAAAGTATTACCTACATCGGGATCATTCGGGCTAACCAGACTGGTGGCTGAGGTGTCTTCGTTGGTGGTGATATTAGCAGCAGTCGGGGCTGGAGGGTCATTGACTGCATTGATGGTGGCATTAATGGTCACGGTTCTGGTTAATCCACCTGAATCGGTAACAGTCACGACAAAACTATCGCTACCATTAAAATTAGCATTGGGCACATAGCTTGCCAGCCCGGTAGCGTTGACGGTAACGTTGCCATTGGTTGGTGCAGTTGTCACAGAATAACTGAACGTCTCACCAAGATCGGGATCATTAGCAGCAATTTGTGAGGTACCAGTAGTATCTTCATTAGTGGTAATAGCAGGGGCTGTTGGGACAGGCGCCTGATTTACCGCCTGACTGAGCACGATGGTACCAAAACTACCTACAGCAACAGCTTTAGTTGCATCACTGGTGATGGCGGATAAATTATTAACAGTAACGGATGTTTGCACTGTCCAGTTAATGGTATCCACGCTGGTGAGAATTTCACCCAGCTGTCCTACAGCCAGAAATTGATTACCGTCCCAGGTGACACCGGTAAAATTGTGCTGTTGAGCCAGCGTTCTTTCAGTCCAGTTGGTGCCATCCGGGCTGGTGTAAATTAAACTGGCTGAACCAACAGCCACAAACTGATTATTGCCAAAAACAATATCGGTTAATTCTTTTACTCCGAGATTCGGAAGCGTTTGTTGTGTCCAGGTTGTCAAATTAGTACTGGCAAGAGCAACACCATCTGCACCCACTATTACAGTGGTGCTCGCAGAAGCTGCAATTCCATTGAGTACACTTGAGGTAGGTGAAGCTTGTTGTGTCCAGGTATTGGCATCAACACTGGTAAGGATATCACCCAATGTGCTAACCGCAATATACGAACCATTGTGGGCAATAATCACTTTTTGCAAATTGAAGTTGGCAGGTAAATTATGATCGGTCCAGGTAATACCGTCCGGACTGGTGCCACTTTTTGTAGAATTGCCCACGCCAACGTATTGTGCGCCATCCCAGATGATACTGGCATAGGCATTGGTTGAAATTTGATTCCAGGTGATACCATCAGCACTACTTGCAATTGGTGAACTTGTTCCAACCGCCAGATATTGACTGCCATTAAAGGAGATATCATCAAAATTACTATCGGCCACCACTGAGGTTTCAGGTTGCCTGACCGTCCAGTTGATAAAATCTGAACTGGAATAAATGAGTCCTCCATCACCCACCATAAAATATTGTCCTGCAGCCACAGCTGTAGTAAGTAAAAGGATATCAGATACAGAACCTCCACTCCCTACCTGAGCTGATAATGACCAGACGGAACCTAATGGACTTGTAATAACCAGTCCACTACTACCTGCTGCGACAAACTGTGTGCCATCCCAGGCGGCACTAAAAAAGTCAAATGTACCAAAACCATTTGCCTGCTGGTTCCAGACTGTACCAAGGGAATTACTGCTGTAAATAACACCTGAGTTACCAACGGCAACAAAGGATTGCCCGGAAGCGGTAATATCATTAAATGTAGAACCAGCAGCCGAAACTCTCTCAGTCCAATTAAGGGCATCTGGGCTGGTATATATTTTTCCGAGGGTTCCTGTCGCAGCCAAAAGAGAGCCATTCCAGGCAACCCCATTTAAATTACTGGAGGTCGGCAATGATCCTGCCACCCACGTAATCGCATCAACACTGGCGAGTACGGTACTATTGTCACCAACAACGACTAAAGTTGTTCCAGTAAAAATCACACTATTGAGATTATTGGTAGTAGTTGAATTTCGGCTGGTCCAGGCAATACCATCCGGACTGGTTTTAATAACACCATTATCACCCACTAAAACAAATAAGGTGCCGGCCCAAAGAATATCATTGGCCGTACCTGAACCCAGGGAGACTTCAGCACTCCAGCTACCTGCCAAAGCAGTTGAACTGCGCCTGACACTCTGATTAGAACCCACTGCTACAAAATTAGTGCCATCATGGGCTATTGCTTTAATGGGATTGCCGTTTGGTAGTGGATTCACCCACTGCCAGCTCACGCCAACGGGTTGAGCAGATACCAGACCTGCAGTAAAAACCGAGGTTGCAAAGAGGATGATTTGAGTTATTTTTCTAGTTGTTGTTAAGCATTTGTGCATTACCTTGCTCCTGAGATACTACTTTTATAATTATTTCCGGCAACCTGAACAACACAGAAACGCCAGACACTTCTGCAATAGTTATAAAGTAAACCTATTTAAAGCAAATTCCTATCGCCGGAAAAGGTGATATTGCACTCAATAGTGCTGTATTTTATAAATCTCTATATTTAATTGAGGAGGATCATTGCAAATACAGGATATAGCCCTTATTCTCATCGCCATTAGTGAGTTTCGAATTAAGTAAAAACCAGAATCCTTGAGAGAATAGAATGCTATCAGATACCGATATTGCCAAACAATTCAAAGCCTTACCCATCACCGAAATTGCCAAAAAGATGGCTATTGATGAGGAGGATTTATTGCCTTATGGTAAAACTATTGCCAAGGTTCATATCAATGCCTTGAGTCGACCCAGGAAAAGAAAGCAGAAAAATAAACTGATCCTGGTATCGGCCACCACGCCAACCGCGGCGGGAGAGGGTAAAACAACCACCACCATTGGTCTGGGGCAGGCCTTTACGCAGTTGGGTGAATCGGTGTGTCTGGCCTTGAGAGAGCCGTCTTTAGGTCCCTGTCTGGGGATGAAAGGCGGGGCTACCGGTGGAGGTTACTCGCAGATTATGCCTGCGGATCGGATTAACCTGCATTTTACCGGTGATTTCCATGCGATTACCACGGTGAATAATCTGATTTCAGCTGCTATTGATAACCATATCTATCAGGGAAACACACTGAATATCGACCCACGTATGGTGAGCTGGCGACGTGTGATGGATATGAATGACCGCAGTTTGCGCAAAATTGTACTGGGTCTTGGGGGGAAATTTCAGGGTATTCCAAGAGAGGGTGGTTTTGATATTACGGCGGCTTCAGAAATTATGGCGATCCTGTGTCTGGCTAATGATATGGATGATTTACGCCACCGCCTTAATCGCACGCTGGTGGGTTTTACCTATGATGGCGAAGCAGTTCACCTTGAGCAGTTGGATATTACCGGCGCCTTAATGGCGTTATTACGAGATGCGGTTCATCCCAATCTGGTGCAAAGTTTTGAAGGTACGCCAGCTTTTATTCATGGTGGCCCTTTTGCCAATATTGCACACGGTTGTAATTCGGTCATGGCAACAAAAATGGCCATGCAATTTAGTGACTGGACTATCACTGAAGCAGGGTTTGGGTTTGATTTAGGTGCGGAGAAATTCTTTGATATCAAATGTCGAAAAGCGGGTATTGATCCAGATGCGGTCGTGTTGGTGACCACAATTAGAGCACTGAAATTACATGGTGGACAAGACAAAACCACACTGGATAAGGAAGATCCAGAAGCGGTGAGTCGAGGCCTGGAAAATCTGGATAAGCATATCGAAAATGTAATGAAATTTAATAAAATTCCGGTGGTGGCACTGAATCGTTTTGCTGCTGATACCGATGCAGAAATTGAAATTGTAAAAAATAGAGTAGCATCAAAACAGGTCGCATTCGCTGAGTCTCGTCACTTTGCTGAAGGGGGAAAAGGTGCCATTGACCTGGCCAAACAGGTGATGAAAGCCGTAGAAAATAGTCAACCCTACAAACCGCTGTATGAGCTCAATTCCAGCATTGTAGAAAAAGTAAGAACCATTTGTCAGGAAATATACGGGGCTGAAAATGTCAGTTTTACCAAAGAAGCAGAAAAAGATCTCAAACTTGTTCAGCAACTGGATTTGGAAAAATTACCTGTTTGTATTGCAAAAGCACCCAGCTCTCTTTCAGATGACCCCGCTCTTAGAGGTCGTCCCAAAAACTTCCATGTCACCGTAAGACAATTACAAATTAATGCGGGTGCCGGTTTTATTGTCGTGCTGACCGGCAACATCATGCGTATGCCTGGCTTGCCGAAAGATCCGGTAGCCAACCATATCGAATTACTGGAAGATGGCACCATTGTAGGTGTGGGATAAGAAAAGAACAGCTCCAACGATTATTGAGCTTGTCGGCAGATCCTAAGACATTTTCAATGTGCAGGTATCTAACGAATAATGCTTTGACTGGTTGATATTGTAAGAATATTTAGGGAAATACTTCATCCAGATTATCTGGGGATAAGGCAGTGCTATATTGTTATGGTTGTTGAAGGTATAATGGTTTAGTTTAATAGAGGTGCACTTCAGTTGGATAAAAACTAGTATGAGCATAGAGATTAATTATGAGAATAACCCGCTTAACGGTGTGGGGTTAAAAAAAATGTTGATTGAAATTATAGATTATTATAGTTTTGAAATTTTATTTGCTTATCTAAATATTAATTGTTTTAAGATGAATCCGAGTCTTGATTCTAGTATTAAATTTCTTAAAAAAACACAATGGGCGCGTGAAAAAGTTGAAGCATTCTATTTATATGAATATAAAAATTTACCTAGAGCTTCAGATGAACAGTTTTTATTATCACCAAGGGATCGAATTATTCCCGATCACCAAACACCGGGTGAACCAGCCGAACTCAGTATTGAAGATGCTGAGAGATTGCGAGAAAAGCGCGCAAACAGAGCAAAAGAAAGAGACAGGCATAAAGCATATCGTTCAGATTTGAGTAAAGGTTATCGATCTAAAAAAAGTGCAAATACCAATAACCAGGATAAAAACGAGAGTACCCTTGTTGAACAAAAACCGACAAATATTTCAAGCGATTCAATAAAAATCCCTATTGACCCATGGGCAAATTGGAAAAATAAAAGCGATCGTTGAATTTGTTTACAGTGAGAGAATGGTACTATTGAGGGGCGGAGTGACATGAATTTTTTGGAAATAATGTTGTAGCTAATTGAAACAATTAGCCTGAGAGATAATCTGAACAAGATAATAACTTTAAGCCATATTTTATATCCATGATGCGAATGAAACATGCATCTTCAAGTAGAAAGGGTATATGGCCGAATGCCTGAAACTATGAATACACATACTATTACCATTCGAGTTGCTCATACAGATGATGTGGACAGCATAGCTGAAATCGTCTGTGAACTGGCCGAGAAATTTATTCTTTCTTCTTCGGATAAAGCCGTTACAAAGGCATTTATTGAAGCTAATAATGCTCAGAAGATAAGACAAAACATCAACAATAATTACCATTATTTTGTTGCTGTTAAGGCGGGAAAAATGGTTGGTCTAATTGGTATGAAGGGCTATGATCATCTCTATCATCTTTTTGTTTTAGAGCGATATCAGGGTTTGGGGCTGGCCCGTCAGCTTTGGAATAAAGCCAGGTCGTATTGTCTGGATAATGGAAATCCGGGACTATTTACTGTGAATGCCTCAACAAATGCCATTCCCGTCTACGAAGCTTTGGGGTTTAAGAGAACTGCACCCAC
>DRNA01000204.1 GCA_011322365.1 Aeromonadales bacterium
CCTTGAGGCTTCTATTCCGCTGTTTGCGGATAAAGGCTTTGATGGGGTATCCATGCGTGATATTGCACGGGCGGTGGGTATTAAAGCACCAGCTCTGTACAATCATTTTGATGATAAACAAACGCTGTATCTGGCGGTAATTTCACATGCTTTTGCCAATAAAGCCGACAATCTTATCCAGACGCTGTCATCTATTGAGGAGCCTGAGAAGAAGCTCGAGCAATTTATTACACAATTGACGCGGATGATGGCTGAGGATGACAGCTTTCGCCATTTGTTGCAAAGAGAATTGCTTGATGGTGATGAGCAACGGTTGAAGATCCTTGGTTCGGAAGTTTTTGCTGAATTATTTTTAACCGCTCGCAACCTGTTTAAACAATTATATGGTAACTGTTGTGATCCCGGATTATTAGCAATCACAGCTATTGGCATGATACGTCAACATTTCGAACTGCAACCTTTATATCAATATCTTCCCGGTAATCAACAGAAAAATATTGATCCTGACTGTTTATCAAAGCACGTGATGAACGTACTTTTGCATGGAATAAGAGGCTAATACCATGTTTCACATCTCTCAATTAAAACATCAAGCTGTTTCTATTTCCTTATTATTGCTTCTGCTTTTGGCCCCTGATTTAAAGGCCGAAGAAGCTAAAGATAAGGTAAATCACTCCTCGGTTCCAGTTACTACAGTTAAGGTCATTCTCGAAAATCTTCAGCAAATAGCTCAAGTTCAAGGTGATGTTGAAACCTATACCAAACCTTCTATTGCTGCCGAAGTATCCGGAAAAATTATTGCCATGCACGCGTTTGAAGGTGAATCGGTAAAAAAGGGGCAGGTTTTAGCTGAACAGGACCCGGAGCCATTAATGATAGCCAGAGAAAAAGCCCTGGCAGAAATACAACGTATCAAGGCGTTGATTGAGAATCAGAAAAGGGTAGTGCAACGTAACCAGAAACTCAAAAGAGAAAAAGTGGTGTCACAAACCCGGCTGGACGATGCTGAAACGGCGTTGAGTTTATCAATTGCCGATTTAATCGTAGTTAAAGCCCAGTTAAAAGATGTGGAATATAAACTCTCCCATGTTAAGTTAATCAGCCCGTTTGATGGTGTTATTCAAAACAAGTTTGTTTCTCTGGGTGATTACGTCAAAATTGGTAAGCCTGTGTATCAACTGGTGTCTTTAAAAGATATTTATGCTCGTATTTATTTACCGGAAACCCTGATAAATGAAGTCAGTGCTGGCACCAAAGTTACTCTGAGTCATAATGACCAACAGGCTGAAGGTGTTATTACTTCTTTTAGACCTATGCTGGAAAAAGGCAATCGCGCATTACACGCCCTGGTAAAGTTTGAAAATACCCAAAAATGGAAACCGGGACTTAATATTGTTGCCAGGGTTTTGGTACAGCTGCATGAAAATGCTGTGACAATTCCTGCCAGGACCGTAGTCAGGCGACCCGATGGCAATGTGGTCTATAAGATCGTTAATTCTAAGGCCGTTGAACAAAAAGTTATTAAGGGTCTGAGGAATGGAAGTCAAGTTGAAATACTGCAAGGGTTATCTGAAGGTGACGTCATAGCTCTGGATGGAGCTGCATTTTTGTCCAATGGTGCAGCAATAGAAGTGATGGTGAATAAACCATGAGTGTTCCTTCTTTTTCCGTTAAGCGCCATGTTATGACTTACATGTTATCTCTGGTGCTGATCCTGTTTGGCATCATCAGCTATAACCGCATTGGCGTCGACCGGCTGCCACAGATTGATTTTCCCATGTTGTCAGTCTCTACGGTGTTGCCGGGTGCTGATCCTACTATTATTGATGCTTCTGTAACCAATATCATAGAATCTGCAGTGAACAGTGTTTCAGGTATTGATTCGGTGAACTCTCAATCATTACCGGGTATTTCAGTGGTAATGATTAAATTTGAACTCTCTCGGGATATCAATGCGGCATTTAACGAGGTTCAGGCCAAAATTAATGAAGTATTACGTCAGTTACCCACCGATGCCGAAACACCCATTGTGAAGAAAGTGGAGCTGGGTGGTCAACCCATTATGTGGTTGGCTCTGCATGGAGACAGAACCTTACAACAACTCAATCTTTATGCTAAAAATACCATCAAAAAACGTATTGAAACTGTATCCGGAGTAGGTAATATTTTAATAGCCGGTGAGCGAGAAAGAACCATTCGTGTGGATCTTGATCTGGATCAGATGACCGGTTTAGGGGTAAGCGTCAATGATGTCATCAATGCTTTCAGACGAGAGCATATCAAACTCCCCGGTGGGTTTATCGACTCAGGTGACATGGAACAACAGCTGAAACTGGACGTTGAGTATCACGACCTGGACGGTTTGAAAACGCTGATTGTTAGCTATGGAAATAATCTCAGTATTCATTTATCCGATATAGCTGAAGTGTATGATGGCCTTGCCGATTTCCGACGATTTGCCAGTTATAACTCAATTCCCACAGTGGGGCTGGGTGTGGTAAAAATCAGTGGAACCAATACGGTTGCTATTATTGATGAAGTGAAAAAACGCTTGAATGCAGAAATTCTTCCTCAACTTCCATCCGGTATGTATCTGGATATTGTAGTCGATGATGCAGATAGAATTTTGCAGATAGTCAAGGGACTACAGGAACATCTTATCGAAGGTACGCTGTTAGCCGCATTAGTAGTATTTTTATTTTTAAAAAATCTGCGGTCCACTTTAATTGTTGCTACCGCCATTCCGGTTTCCCTGTTAGGTGCCATTGCAGCTATTTACTTTGCCGGTTTTACTTTTAATACCATGACACTACTGGGGCTGTTATTGCTTATTGGGGTGGTGGTGGACGATGCCATTGTGGTGTTGGAAAATATTTTTCGTATCATGGAAAAAGATCCGCAACATGATCCCATTAAAACTTCTGTAGTGGGCACAAACGAAGTGATGTTTTCCATTTTAGCCGCCACCTTAACGCTGGTATCCCTTTTTGGTGCGGTGGTATTTATGGATGGCATTATGGGGCGTTTTCTGGGGGCGTTCGCTATTGTTGTTGTCTTTGGCGTTCTGATTTCTCTTTTTGTATCAGTCACGCTTACGCCAACACTTTGTGCCCGTTATTTACGGGTTACTGAACAACATGGAAAATTATATCAGTCGCTGGAGAAATTTTTTGTGGCTATGGAAAATAGTTATAAAAAAGCTATTCATTATACTTTAGATAGAAGAGGTCGAGTCTTACTTATTGCAGCGTTAGTGGTTTATTCCAGCGGCTGGTTTATGGGACAACTGGGTAAAGGTTTTATGCCAGATGAGGATCAGGCCCGCTTTATTGTCTCTATTAAAACGCCCCTGGGTTCCAGCATAGAATATACCCGAAATCGATTGCAGCTCACTGAAAAAATTCTCAGCCAACACCCCGAAATCAGCGGGTTATTTAGCACAATAGGCACTGGTGATCTGGGGCAGGTGAATAAGGGAGAAATATTTGTGACTCTGGTACCCCGGAGCGAACGAAATATTCATCAGGTCGATTTTATTCAGATTGTGAGAAAGGATCTGGCAAAAATTCCGGGAGTGAACGCCTTTGCAGCACCCGTGCCCGTGGTGGGTGGACAGCGGGGAGAGCCATTACAATTTGTTTTAAAGGGCCCGGAATTGAAAAAGGTGGCTCAGCTTTCCAAAACACTGGAAGAACGATTACGTAAAATTCCGGTGATTGGACCCCTTGATACCAATTTACAACTGGATATGCCGGAAATCAGACTGTTGCCCAAACGTGAACAGGCCATGTCTGTGGGTATTGATACTTTTACATTAACAAATGCATTAAGAGTGGTGGCCGGTGGTCTGGATGTAGCCAAATTTAATAATGAACCGGGCGATGGCTTTCGCTATAAAATTCGTTTAAAAGCTAAAGCGGGTACCTTTGAAAAAGATTCTGATCTGAATCGCATTTATCTGAGAAATAAAATGGGTGAGATGGTGCGCATGGATACGGTAGCTGAATTTAAAAGTGTGTTAGGCCCGGCTACTATTGGAAAATATAACCTGCAATATTCTGCTACCTTTTATTCTACGCCACGGATCCCGGAAGGAGATGCGTCGGTGATTGTACTAAACGAAGCGAAAAAGATTTTACCGGTAGGTTATCAGGTTGAACTTATTGGTCGAGCCAAAGAATTCTCGAAAACCGTTGGTTATATTATTTTTGCATTTATCACCGGGTTAAC
>DRNA01000205.1 GCA_011322365.1 Aeromonadales bacterium
ATAAAACAACATAGAAAGATAGGCGTTGGGGGTGTTTTTGTAACGCTGGTTGGACTGGTAATCGGGATCTCAATTTATATATTGCCGGGCTCTCTTGCGGCGAGTGCAGGTCCTGCAGTAATCGTGTCTTATTTTATCGCAGCGTTAATGGCATTGTTTAGTTGTGTTGTTGCGGCACAAATAGGTGCCATTTTTCCTGTCAATGGTGCGAGTTTTATTGCTATCAGTCGTTTGTTGTCGCCTTTTTGGGGTTTTATTGCTATCTGGTTTCTGGTTGGTGCAGGGGCAGTTGCAGTTGGGCTTCTTGCTTATGGATTTGCTGATTATTTTAATGCTATCTGGCCTTTGGCTGATCGTAAAATTATTGCATTTAGCATTGTGGTCATATTGGGAGCGCTGAATCTTTCCGGAACCAGAGAAACAGTTTTATGGCAAAGTATTATGGTGCTTTCTTTCATGATTGCCCTAGCTATTTTCGGCATATTTGGAACAATTCATATCGATATGCAATTGTTGACACCATTTATGCCCAATGGCTGGAATGCTGTCTGGTCTGCAGCGGTGCCTGCTTTTTTTTCTTACGCGGGGTTTATGTTGATTATTGAAATTTCCGGTGAAATTAGAGACCCTGCCCGAACTATCCCTGTGGGATTGGCATTAAGCTTTGTTGCAGTACTAGTGGCTTACACTGTAGTTTCATTATCCATTGTGGGTGTTTTGCCCTGGTCAGAATTAGCTAATGTTGCTGCACCTGTAGGAAAAGCAGCTCACAAAATAATGCCCGATTGGTTAGCCACTGGAATTACCATGACAGCCATAGCTGCGGCGGCCAGTTCGATCAATGCGGTATTACTGGGCTATTCCAGAGATATTTTCGCCATGGCTAAAGTCAGTTTATTACCTGAAAAACTATCAAAACTGTCTAATAAGAGTGGTGAGCCTGTCAATAGCATCTTGTTGATGACCCTGATGTCAATCATTACCGTAATTTTTGGTGGACGTATTGCTGATGTAGCTACTTTAGTTGTTATTGGATTATTAAGTTTGCAAATGTTGTTAGGTATTTCTCTGCTGTTTGTTCGTACAAAATTACCTTCACATTATGAAAATTCAAGTTTTAAATTAAAACCCTGGGTTCTTCATTTTTTTGCACTTGGTTTAATTGGTTTTTCTGTTATGTTCCTGGGTATAGTTATCTGGGGGAATATGAAAATCATCATAATAGCATCGGCATATTTTAGTATGGGCATTTTTTATTACTCTATGAGAATAAAATTTCTTCATAACAAAAGCATTGAAATAAAGACGTTAATTTATAATGTTATCAACGAGATTAAACCATCTTGAGAATGTTGGTTTATTTTGAGGGTTCTGGTTTAGCCTGTTTTTTTATGTGTGCCACGTTATAAGACACATTGATATTTGTTAAAATGAGGGTATGTAAAATGAAACAGTTTTGTCAGTTACTATTGCTAACATTGCTCATGCTGATTGCAGCAGAAACTCAGGCTAAACAGTATGACGTAATAATAAAAAATGGTTTTGTTGTTGATGGTAGTCGAACAGTAGGTAAAAAAGAAAATATTGCCATTCGTGATGGAAAAATAGTTTATGTAGGTTTGAATGCCAATCTGTCCGCAAAAGAAGTTATTGATGCTAAAGGCCTGACTGTTTCTCCAGGTTTTATTGATGTACATAATCATGCTGAATCTATTGTAAACTCTGGCGCAAGTTTGCGAAATGAAAGTTACTTACTTCAGGGTGTGACTACGCTTGTTACAGGGCCTGATGGATATCTGGCTCCGAAAGATATTATAGCAATTAAAAGTTATCTGAAACAAAACGGTAGTTCCACTAATGTTGCCGTGTATATTGGTCATAATGGTGTTCGCCAACAAGTTATGGGTATGAAACCTGTTTTGGCTAATCCTGAACAAATAGCTGCCATGAAAAAGTTAGTGAAGCAGGGTATGAAATTAGGTGCAGTAGGTTTGTCGACCGGTTTGATGTATCAACCCGGAATGTATAGTAATACTTCAGAAGTAATAGAACTTGCCAAAGTAGCTGCAGCTTTTGGAGGAAGTTATGATTCTCATGTGCGAGACCCCGTGCATGAATTGATTAAATCCTATAAAGAAGTGATCGAAATTGGACGTGAGGCTCATATCCCGGTAAAAATTGCCCATGCAAAACTTGTTGGTCTTGACAATAGTGATTTATTTCCTCAGGTGAGAAAGTTAATTAATCATGCTCGAGACAAAGGTATCTATGTTGTTTCAGATCAATATCCTTATGATGGTGCTTTTAATGAATGGATATGGCAAGCAATAGCTTTACCTGAAGCCATGCAGCCTGCAAATAAAAGGGATTATAACCGAGAGCTAATTTCTAATTTACTCAAAGATCCGGCTAAACGTGCTGAACTTAAAAAATATAATGAAACAAACAAGGATAAATTCACCTGGATTAAAGCGGTGGGTTACAAAAGTATGAGAATTGTCGTTTCTAAAGAACGACCGAATCTAGTAGGGAAACATATTTCTGAATTGGCATCAGAGTGGAGTGAAAGTGCTTTTGATGTGATGTCAGAACTGATTATTAATCCTGAGTTAAATGTGAACATTACTTATGGTTCCGTACTGGAGAGAAATGTTCAAAATTTTCTGATGCAACCCTGGAATATGATTTCAAGTGATGGTGCCTGGTCGTCTGATTCTAAAACGATGCTAAAGACACATCCGCGATCCACAGGCACTTATCCTAGAATATTAGGTCGCTATGTCAGAGAAACAGGCCTGCTGGATTTGTCTGAAGCCATTTTCAAGATGTCTGCCTTTCCAGCAAAATTTCTTGGTTTAGGTAAACGAGGACTCATTAAGGAAGGTTATATCGCAGACATTACCATATTTGATGCGAATACGATCATTGGCCGTTCAACATGGGTCCATCCTGAGCGTTTGTCAGTTGGTGTTAAATATGTTCTGGTTAATGGGAAGTTTGCTGTAGCCGATGGAAAGATGACGGCTAAAATGACTGGTCAATTTGTTAGACATGTTTCAGTGGAAAAATAATTTAATTATGAACTTAAAAAAAACACTAAAAATACTATTAATTATTGTTGGAGCCATAGCGTTATTTAGTCTTTCATCCTTCGTTTATGTTTCGTATAAACAGAACAAAGCGGTTGAAATTTTAAATAAAAAATATCAGAAAAACAAGTTCACAAAAAACGAAATTATAGCTGATATTGAATATTTTCGTGAGATATTGAAGCGCGTGCATCCAAAGCCAATAGAAGCATTTCCTTTAAACGATATATCAGGTTTATTGGACGGTATTGAAAACAAACGTTTTCATGTAATTACACGACTTGATTTCTTCAGAAATTTTGCTCCCATAGTCAGCACTTTGGGAGATGAGCATGTTATGGCATTTATGCCAGAGAGTTATTTTAAAAATAATTTCTCAAATAAGCAAAAAGGATTCCCTTTTGAAGTTTCTATTTTAAATGGTCATATCTATATTAGAAAAAATCTTTCAAATATTAATGAAATAGTTGTAGGTGCAGAGATATTAGAGATTAATAACATTAAGGCATCTGACTTGTTAAACACGATGAAAAAATACTTCTCAGGGACTAGAGAAAGTCAAAATCTATATTATTTGCAAAACAACTTTCAGAGAGCATTAGCTTTAGTTTATGGTTATGATGATTTTACTGTTGTTCTACGGAATCCATCAGAAAATGATGCGAAGAAATACCAGGCTAAAGGTGTCGAAGTAACCAAATATCATGCGAAAGAATTTAGCTATAAGATCATCAATCAGGATACAATTTTATTCACCTATAATGCATTTGAAGATCCCAGAGGAGAATTCAGCTCATTTCTAAAGTCAATGTTTACACAAGCAAAAGATGAAAATATTAAACATTTAATTATTGATCTTCGTAATAATCAGGGTGGGAGTTCAGCCTATGGTGATGAATTACTCGGCTATCTCACCTCCAATCCATTTTTGCAGTTAACACATTCAGATATAACAATAAGCAAAGAATTGAAAGCTAATTTCATTCGTTATATTCCCGCTTTTTTACGTTGGTTACCCATTCAGTACATACACCCCCTGTTAAAACCCATATGGCTGGGAAAAGAAGGCGAGGTGGTTTCCATTACTTTTGATGAGATTGTTCCGCTTAGGAATAATTTATTGTTTTCCGGTGATATATATTTATTAACAGGTCCAGGGACAATGTCCAGTGCCAGTTTATTTGCGGCAACTGTTAAGAAATATCATATTGCTAGCCTGGTCGGTGAAAGTGCAGGTGGTTATGCGACGCACTATGGTAACGTGATTACAGCCCACTTACCTAATACTGGTATAAAACTATGGATGCCGACCAGTATTAATTATGGCAACAGTACAGGGCAAATCAAACCAGATATTTTTCTTAAGCAATCCTTAGCCGATTTGATTCATAGTCAAGATACTTTGCTTAATTATGTTACCAAACCAATACAATGAGGGCTAATGCACTGTATCCGTTATTTATTAAATCATTTATGGTTTTTGTTGTTGCCGTTCTATCCGGATACATTTATGAACGGTAAATTAGAGACTGTTTCTCGTGACGTTCGTCCTGGAGAAGTTTTTGTTGCAGCAGCAGCCGGAGGGATTCAATATAGCGTTAAAAGCATTCTTAAATGGCATCGGATGTTTCTTAATGAAGGCATCTCGAAAATGGTGAGGTTTTTTTTCTGAAGAACAGGTCTCAAAAATCATGGCAGCTTATACCATTATACTGATAAAAACATGCTCAAAGGAGCGCTTTAATACTAACTTTCAGGTTTATGCTCTCGGTTGGGTCTTAGCAGATAGGAATGGTTTTAAAGTGGAGTCTCATTCAGGAGGGTTAATGGGTATGTTAAGCTTAAATTTGATGGTTCCTGATTTGAATCCTGCATCTTCAATGATTATGGGTATAAACGTGTTAGAAAAAATTAAAATATGAAATTATTCAAATAATAATTAAAACTAATTTTAAAAAAATTATGGAAAGGAATAAGGTAATGAAAATAAAAATAGAAAAGCGACCTATACCCCTTAGATCTCCCTTTGTAATCACCGGTCATACTTTTCGTTCTGCCGATACCATACAGGTCACTCTGGAAGATGAGAGTCACGTAGGTCGAGGTGAAGCGCTAGGGGTTTATTACAATAACGAGACCATGGATAGCATGCAGTCACAGCTACAAGAAGTTTCCGCTAACCTGACGGCAGATACTTCCGCCGATCAAATTCAGAGTTTACTACCACCGGGCGGTGCTAGAAATGCGCTTGACTGCGCTTTGTGGGATCTTCAGGCTAAACGCAGCGGTATTTCGATCTGGAAGCGATTAAAAATCACACCAAAACCTTTAGCGACAGTGGCTACTATAGGTATTGATAGTCCTGAAGCAATGGCAAGCGCTGCATTAACTTACATGAAATATACTCATTTAAAAATCAAACTGAGTTCAGACGAACCTATCACAAAACTTGAAGCCATTCGTAAAGCCCGCCCCGCCGCAAAGTTAATTGTGGATGTCAATCAAGGGTGGTCATTTGAGGAGCTAAAAGAATACGTGCCTGTCGCTGCAAAGCTAGGTGTAGCAATGATTGAGCAACCCTTAGTGCGTGGTATGGATGAAATGTTAGAGGGTTATAGATCCAGGGTTCCTTTAGGTGCAGACGAATCCTGCCTGGATTCGTCTGAGTATGCTACCGCTGCACGTCGCTATGATGTGATTAATATCAAGCTCGATAAATGTGGTGGGCTCACTGAAGCTCTGAAAATCGTAAAATTAGCTGAACGGGATGGTAAAGGTTTGATGGTGGGTAATATGACGGGTTCTTCTCTTTCTATGGCGCCGGCTTATGTTATTGGTCAATTTTGTCAATTTGTAGATATTGATGGCCCCCTGTTTTTAAAAGAAGATATTGAGCATGCATTAGATTATGGTGATGGCGGTATGGTGAGTATTCCCTCTGCTTCTCTATGGGGTTAAACGGTCATTTATTTAGGAAAATAGCAGATGCAATTTTTTAGGAAATATATCTTACCCGGATTCATCTTTCAATCAGTGGTGATTGGTGGTGGGTATGCAACTGGTCGGGAATTAATCGAGTTCTTTTTTTCGGCAGGCCCCATAGGCGGCATTCTGGGTTTGCTTGTGACTGGCCTGATCTTTGGTGTGGTACTGGCAGTTGGCTTTGAACTGGCCAGAATCACTAAAACCTATGACTACCGACATTTCTGCCGACAACTTCTCGGCAAAGGCTGGTTTATTTTTGAAATTGCTTATGTCATCCAGTTGTTATTGGTGCTTTCAGTGATTGGTTCCGCGTCAGGAAAAATCATATCAAATACTTTTGGATTACCGCCACTATGGGGCACTTTTTCACTGATGACTCTGATTGGTATCCTTACCTTTAAAGGTACACAAGTGATTGAGTTGGTGCTGAGCTGGTGGTCTGTCCTGCTTTATGCGGTTTATATTATTTTGTTTGTGCTTGCTTTTAAATATTTTGGTGACGTTATTACAGATACTTATGCTAAGGCCCCGGTTGGTAAAGGCTGGTTTGTGGATGGGATCTTATATTCCGGTTATAACCTGGCCATATTACCGGCTATTTTATTTGTGGTTACCGATCTGGATAAACGTCGGGAAACTATCGGTGCCGGATTTATGGCAGGTTTAATAGCCGTGATCCCCGCAATATTATTTTATATTGCCATGATGGGGAAATACCCGGAAATTGGTGAGCAGCCGGTACCGGCAACTTTTCTGATGTCGTCTTTAGGTATTAACTGGTTGAGTATGGTTTTTCAGATTGTGGTATTCGGTACTTTTGTTGAAACAGGTACGGCAATGTTACATGCAGTCAATGAGCGACTGCAAGGAAGTTATGCTGATCATGGGAAAGAACTGCCGCGCTATATCAGGCCTGTTGTCGCCATAAGTTTTTTATTTCTGGCTATCTTTGCCGCAGAAAAATTTGGTATTGTCTCTCTTATTGCGCAGGGATATAGCGTATTAACTCTGGTGTTTATTATTATTCTAATCTTACCCTTGATGACTTTTGGTGTTTGGAAAATTATGCAGAAACAGCACTTATGATATTTGTAGTAAAGTAACTTAACCCTATAAATTAAAGCTAAATTCAAAGAGTGAACCATGAAAACAATTCAAATTAAAGCACCATATTTAATTTTTTTAGGCAGTGAGTCAAGACAGACTTATGCCAAGACCGGAATGGGTCTGGTGCAATGGCGTCGGGAGCTCTGTGCTGGGCAACTCAGTCTGTCTGAAACGGCGATTGACCTCGGCTTAGAACCACTCTCTCTGCAACAGGCGGTGGATGCGGGTATCCAGTCTTTAGTCATTGGTACAGCATTTGTGGGGGGCGGTATGCCGACTCAATGGATTGATATTCTAGTTGAGGCAACTAGTCTTGGCCTTGATATTGTCGCAGGAGTACACCAACGTCTAAATGATATTCCTGAGTTAAAGCGGGCTGCTGAAAAAGCGGGTACAGAGCTCATCGATGTTCGAGTGCCGCCTGAAGAATTACCGGTGGGTACTGGTAAAAAAAGAACAGGTAAACGTCTTCTCATGGTGGGAACAGATTGTGCTGTTGGAAAAAAATATACTGCGTTAGCCCTGGAAAAAGCGATGAAAGCGGCAGGAATGAATGTAGATTTCAGGGCCAGTGGTCAGACGGGTATTATGATTGCAGGGCAGGGCATTCCCATTGATGCGGTCATATCCGATTTTCTTTCAGGTGCAGCTGAGTTACTTTCACCCGATAATACTGATGATCATTGGGACATTATTGAAGGTCAGGGGAGCATTTTTCATCCAGGTTATAGTGCTGTTAGTTTAGGTTTACTGATGGGATCTCAGCCGGATGCTTTTATTGTTTGTCATGAAGCAGGGCGAAAGCATATTTCTGGTTGGAATGATTTTGCATTGCCAGCTATTAAAGACGTGATTGAACGGACTGTGTTACTGGGCAAACAAACCAACCCGGCCATTGAATGTATTGGTGTGAGTATCAATACTTCAAGTTTATCCCCGGTGGAAAGAGACGATTATCTTAGTCAGCTTTCTCAGAGGTTAAAATTACCTTGTTTTGATCCCTTGAGAGACGGTATCCAGGCAGTTATTAAAATATTAACGAATAATTAAAAGGTGTTATTCAATAACTGTTCATCAAGATAAACGTTGTGCCAGGGATTATTATTTTCCGGCTTTTAATTCTGCATCATCAAAATCATCGACGGAAATAACCTCCAGTCGACCTTCTTCGGCACGGGTTATCAGATCGGCGGCCTGTTGATTAATTAATCCTGCGGCTAAACCTAATTGTGCCATCTTTAATGGATCTTCTCCTTTCTTGCCTAAAGACTCACCCAGTTTTTTCAAAATGGAGTCGGCAGCGATAATATCGGCAAGTACCACTTCCATTTTTCCTACGGGATTAGATTCTGTGGGTGTCAGATAGATACCTTCCCCTAATCTTGAGCGAGTTTCTGATGGTTGCAGGAGTGTGGTGGCGACACGGTGCCCCAGTTCATCACTGGCAGGTTTCAACGGTTTTCCCCAGAAAAATAATTTAATTCTGAGTAAGGTGCCGATACATCGAACCGGAAAATTTTCCAGTAAGCCAAAAATAGCCTGCTGTGCCTGATAAAGATTTTCTTCAACAGCAAAGCTGACGATTTGTAGATCTTCATGGTGCCTGCCATCATCATCATATTTTTTTAAGATGGCCGAGCAGATATACAATTTACTGAGAATATCGCCGAGCCTGGCTGATATTTTTTCTCTGCGTTTAAGCTCACCGCCTAATATACCCAGTGTAATATCAGAAACCAGAGCCAGCACAGCGCTAAAACGATTCATGGTCTGGTAGTATTTTCGGGTTTCATCTTTAAAGGGAGATTTACTGAACTTAGCTGCTGTAAAACCCAGCCAGGCGGCCCTTACAAAATTGCTTAACACGAAACCAAGATGTCCAAATAATGCCTGGTCAAATTCTTTGATGGCTTCCTCAAGAACAGGATAATGAATCGATTTGATTTCTTTTAACAGGTAAGGGTGGCAACGCAGTGAACCCTGTCCAAAAATAATCAGACTGCGCGTTAGTATATTGGCACCTTCAACAGTGATACCGATGGGTGCTCCCTGATAGAGGCGCCCCAGATAATTCTTAGGGCCCAGAATAATACCCTTACCACCATGAACATCCATGGCATCGATGATGGCGTGGCGAGCATTTTCAGTGGCATGGTATTTGACGATGGCAGATGCAACCGCTGGTTTTTCACCCATATCAATTGCTGCAGTAGTAAAAGCTCCCACTGCGCTATTGGCATAAGCATGGCCGGCGATACGCGCAAGTGCTTCTTCAACACCTTCCATTTTTCCGATGGGAAGATTAAATTGCTTTCTGATGCGGGCATATGCGCCACTACTCATGGCGGCGACTTTGGATGCTGAAATAGCACCGGAAGGCAAGGAGATGGCGCGACCGGTAGACAGGCAATCGACTAACATCGCCCAGCCCTGTCCAGCCTGTTCAACACCACCGATAATATAATCGAGAGGTACAAAAACATCTTTACCCTGAGTGGGGCCATTTTGAAAGGGAACATTGAGTGGGAAGTGTCGACGGCCAATCACTACACCATCTGTGGTCACTGGAATAAGTGCACAGGTGATGCCATATTCTTCAGGTCCATCAAGAAGTTTTTCAGGATCATAAAGTTTAAACGCCAAACCCAACAGGGTGGCAATGGGCGCCAGTGTAATATAGCGTTTATTCCAGTTGAGGCGGATGCCGACAATTTCTTTACCCTCAAATTCATCTTTACAGATGATACCGCTATCGGGAATTGAGGCTGCATCAGAACCAGCTTCCGGGCCTGTTAGAGCAAAGCAGGGCAGTTCTTCACCCTTTGCCAGTCGCGGTAGATAGTATTCTTTTTGTTGCTGAGTACCGTAATGGAGCAATAATTCAGCAGGCCCCAGTGAATTAGGTACTGAAACCGATGTACCCAATACGCCCGAGATGGAGTTGAGTTTAATCAATACTCTGGAATGGGCGTAAGCTGAAAATTCAAGGCCTCCATATTTTTTGGGGATAATCATACCGAGGAAACCATTTTCTCGAATAAATTTCCATACGGCATCCGGTAATTCGGCGTTCACATGGGTAATTTCCCAGTCATTGGCCAGAGCACATAATTCTTCAACCGGACCTTCAAGAAAAGCTTCTTCATCCGGGCTCAGACGGGCTGTGGGATAATCGTGCAGTTGTTTCCAGTCGGGCGAGCCGCGAAATAGTTCGGCTTCCCACCATACGGTACCTGCATCCAGAGCTTCCTGTTCGGTATCTGAAATAGGTGGCATGAGCTTTTTAAATACTTTTAAAACCGGAATAGAGACTAACTTTTGCCGAATGGGTCGGATAGTCAGAGGAATAAAAATTACCAGAAAAATTAACCAGGGAATAACAGGGCTACGGTGTAAAACACTGATGGTAAGCAGGATGATAAATGCAGTCAGGCTATAAGTTCGCAAAGAGGCGCGATAATAGGCTAACACCATGAGATAAATAATTATACCGAAAAACCAGAACAGAAAATCCACGTCAATACCCTATTTCCATATCAAGAAAGACCATAGCCAAAGCATACCAAATGGCATGCATAGATCCTAGCGATGGATGGAATAATCGGCAAAATATATCTAATGGATGAAGGCTCAATCTTTTGAAAAAGCTAAACTGACCACGAAAAATTTTCAATTCCAATTCATTGTGATTAAAGGCACATAATTGGTAGGGATATAGTTGCAACTACTTGATTCAGATCAATCTGTTATATGAATCAGTTGTTATTATGCAAGCGAATAGATTTGATAAGTATTTAAAGGTGCTTCGGCTAATTCCCTATGTTCTCAATAGCAGGTAAGTAAGATTTTGATTCACTATAATCCACAAAAACGACAGTTATTCAGAAGCCTGGCAAATATTGAAGGAACATCTGTACGACCTCCGTGGGCAGTTAGCGAGTATGAGTTTGTATCAAAATGCAGCAGTTGTAATAAATGTCTGGATGTGTGCAATGAATCCATCATTGTGCTTGATAGCCGATTACAACCGGTTATTGATTTTGAGAAGGGTGAATGTACCTTTTGTGGTGATTGTGCTGATGTATGTGAAAGTGGTGCTATTGATCCATTGTTAAATTCACTACCGTGGTCGCATAAAGTCAGTTTTTCAGATAAATGCTTATCCGATAATAATAGCTACTGTCGTAGTTGTGGTGAAGTGTGTGGGCAGGAGGCCATATTTTTTAAACTGGAATCTGGTGCAATTGCCCGACCACAACTTGATTTGAATTTATGTAATGGTTGTGGTGCCTGTGTTTCCATCTGTCCCACAAAAGCCATTGAAATTTTTGTCACATCGGAAGAGGTTGCCTGATTATGTCTGAAACATTAGCAGAAGAAAAACTTAATATTGTGGGTATGGTAGTCAATACCTCTTCAAAAGAGCAACCTCGGGTTGAGGGGGCTTTATCTGAAATACAGGGCGTAGAGTTACACGGCGCCGAAAAGGGAAAGATAGTGATTACCGTTGATGAAAAAGACTGCAATCAACCACTCATCGATACCATTACAGAACTTAATAATATTACCGGAGTGATTGCAACATCGATTGCATACCACCATTTTGATGGTGAATTACCTGGCCAGGAGAAACGAGTATGAAAATGAACAGACGTGATTTTATTAAAGCCAATGCAGCAGCCGCTGCTGCAACAGCAGCAAGCATAGCTTTACCGGCTTCAGCTACTAATGTCATTACTTCCCGAGCAAAATCTGAAATTAAGTGGGATAAGGCGCCCTGCCGTTTCTGTGGAACCGGCTGTTCTGTATTGGTTGGTACAAAAGATAACCGTGTAGTGGCTACACAGGGCGATCCTGATGCACCGGTAAATAAAGGTCTGAATTGTATTAAAGGTTATTTTTTATCCAAAATCATGTACGGCAAGGATCGTCTCACAACGCCTTTGCTCCGAAAAAAAGATGGAAAATATGCTAAAGATGGTGAATTTGAACCCGTGAGCTGGGATGAAGCCTTTGATGTGATGGCCGAAAAATTTAAAGGGGCATTGAAGAAAAAAGGTCCCACGTCTGTGGGTATGTTTGGCTCGGGGCAGTGGACTGTATGGGAGGGTTATGCGGCTTCCAAATTGTTAAAAGCCGGTTTCCGTTCAAATAATCTTGATCCCAACGCTCGACACTGTATGGCCTCGGCCGTGGGCGGTTTTATGCGTACCTTTGGTATCGATGAACCCATGGGTTGTTATGATGATCTGGAAAATGCTGATGCCTTTGTACTCTGGGGCAGCAATATGGCTGAGATGCATCCAATTTTATGGTCACGTTTGACGGATCGACGTCTGAGTTCTCCCGAGGTGCAGGTGCATGTGTTATCCACATTTAAACACCGTTGTTTTGAACTGGCGGATAACCCCATGATTTTCACTCCCCAGACTGATATGGTTATTTTAAATTATATTGCCAATTATATTATTCAAAATAATGCTGTGAATAAGGACTTTGTTAAAAAACATACCCGTTTCAGACAGGGCGTCACCGATATCGGTTATGGTTTAAGGCCGGATAACCCACTCGAAAAGAAAGCCAAAAATCCAGGCAAGGGTGGTTCTAAAGATATTTCTTTTGAAGAATATGCAAAGTTCGTCAGTAGTTATACTCTGGATTATGCTGAGAAAATGTCGGGTGTGCCCCGGGAAAATCTGCTAAAGCTGGCCAAACTTTATGCGGATCCAAAAATAAAGGTAACCTCCTACTGGACTATGGGTTTTAACCAGCACACTCGTGGTGTCTGGACTAATAATCTGATGTATAACGTGCATCTGTTAACCGGAAAGATATCAGAACCCGGTAACGGTCCGTTTTCTTTAACCGGGCAGCCATCAGCCTGTGGAACAGCCAGAGAAGTTGGCACTTTTTCTCATCGCTTACCAGCGGATCTGGTGGTTAAGAAAAAAGCCCATCGGGATATCGCAGAAAAAATCTGGAAATTGCCTGAAGGTACCATTCCGGCAAAACCGGGTTATCATGCCGTACTGCAGAATCGCATGCTGAAAGATGGCAAGTTAAATGCCTACTGGGTGATGTGTAATAACAATATGCAAACGGCGGCGAACATGAATGAAGAGGCTTTTCCGGGTTACCGAAACCCAGAGAACTTTATTGTTTGTTCGGATCCTTACCCTACGGTCACTGCACAGGCATCCGATCTAATATTACCAACAGCTATGTGGGTAGAAAAGGAGGGTGCCTACGGTAATGCCGAAAGACGTACCCAGTTCTGGTATCAACAGGTGCCACCTCCCGAGGGGGCCAGGTCCGATCTCTGGCAAATTATGGAGTTTTCAAAACGCTTCAAAATTGAAGAAGTGTGGCCGGAAGAATTACTCGCAAAAGCGCCAGAGTACCGTGGTAAAACCCTGTTTGATGTGCTTTATAAAAACGGCCAGGTTGATAAATTTCCATTGTCGGAAATGAGCAAAGAAAGACCTGCTGATGACTCTAAAGCTTTTGGCTTCTACGCTCAGAAAGGTCTATTTGAAGAATATGCCAGCTTTGGTCGGGGACATGGTCATGATTTGGCACCCTTTGATTTATACCATAAGGCCCGCGGATTACGCTGGCCAGTAGTTGATGGTGAGGAAACTCTCTGGCGCTTCAGGGAAGGGTATGATCCTTATGTTGAAAAGGGTAGTGAAGTACAGTTCTATGGTAAAAAGGCAGATAATAAAGCCTGGATTTTTGCTCTGCCCTATGAGCCACCTGCGGAATCGCCAGACGATGAATACGACCTCTGGTTAAGTACCGGCCGAGTACTTGAACATTGGCACTCCGGTACCATGACCCGGCGTGTGCCTGAACTTTATCGTGCCTTCCCTGATGCGGTTATTTTTATGCATCCCGATGATGCCAAAGCTCGAGGAGTTAGACGAGGCCAGGAAGTAAAAGTGATATCTCGCCGCGGGGAGATATCCACCCGTGTGGAAACACGTGGTAGAAACCGACCTCCAAAGGGTCTGGTGTTTATGCCATTTTTTGATGCAACTCAATTAGTCAACAAAGTAACACTGGATGCCACTGATCCGCTTTCCAAAGAAACGGATTATAAAAAATGTGCCGTTAAAGTGGTTAAAGCTTAATTAAAGTTGAAATTGAAATGTCGAAAAGTAAATTATCAAACAATATGCAGAAAATAGGTCGGCGGCAGTTTATGAAAAACTCCGCCAGCACTGTCTGCGGTGTTGGTTTGACTTTCATGGGACTGAATTTATACAGTCATCAGGTGGAAGCTAATAGTGAGTTTGCCATACGACCACCAGGCGCACTGGATGAAAAAGATTTTTTGTCAGCCTGTGTTCGCTGTGGTCAATGTGTTCGAGATTGTCCTTACGATACGCTGGAACTGGCAAAGATGTCTGATGAAATCGCGGTGGGTACACCTTTTTTCACACCCCGAAAAGTGGCTTGTGAAATGTGTGAGGATATCCCCTGTGTTAAAGCCTGTCCCAGTGGCGCACTGGATCCGGAATTGACTGATATTGATGATTCACGCATGGGCGTTGCGGTGTTAATCGATAATGAAAACTGTCTAAATATGCAAGGGTTGCGTTGTGATGTCTGTTATCGGGTTTGTCCACTGATCGACGAAGCTATTACTCTTGAAATGCACCGGAATTTCCGTACCGGTATGCATGCCATATTTGAACCACGAGTAAATACAGATGTGTGTACCGGTTGTGGAAAATGCGAACATTCCTGTGTGCTGGAAGAATCGGCTATCAAAGTACTGCCTCCGCAGTTAGCCAAAGGAAAACTGGGCTCCCATTACCGCTATGGCTGGAAAGAAAAAGCTAAAAAAGGAGAATCTTTAATACCAGAAGTGCTGGATTTGCCGGATCGTATGCCATCTAAAGATGGAGGCATATGATGAGAAAACAACATGACAACCTCAAAGATGATAACCGAAGTTGGTTGCAAAGACACAGGTGGTTAATTCTCAGACGCTTTTCCCAGCTGTCTATTCAAATACTGTTTCTCCTGGGCCCCTGGTTTGGTATCTGGTGGCTTAAAGGAAGTCTTAGTGCCAATATGGTTCTGGGTACAATACCACTAACCGATCCTTTTGTTTTTACCCAACTTATCTCCAGTGGTTTCTGGCCATCATTTGATTTGATATTGGGATTTTTTATTGTGGTATTTTTCTATCTTATTGTAGGTGGACGCGTATATTGCAGTTGGGTTTGCCCCGTGAACATTGTTACCGATGCGGCAAGATTTTTAAGATTAAAAATGGGAATAAGAAAATCCACGTCCATATCCAGAAATACAAGATACTGGTTGTTAGCCATGATTCTAATCGCTACGGCTTACACTGGCACCTTAATCTGGGAGTTAATTAACCCGGTAACCATGGTTACCAGGGGATTATTATATGGCATGGGAAGTGCCTGGTATTTTTTGCTGGCAATTTTTCTTTATGATTTATTTATCACTAAAAATGGTTGGTGTGGTCATCTTTGCCCTATGGGGGCAACCTATAGTCTGATTGGAAAACTAAGCCTTATAAAAATCAATGCATTTGCGCGTAGTAAATGTGATGACTGCGCCGAGTGCTATTACGTTTGTCCTGAACCTCAGATATTAAAACCTGTACTTAAGGGGAGTGCTGAGAGCTCAACTATTATACAACCTTCTGAATGCAATAACTGTGGACGATGTATTGATGTCTGTCCTGAAAAAGTTTTTAAATTTAGTCCTCGATTTATTAGCCAACCAGAATTAATTCTAAAAGTGGAGAATATAGAATGAAAAAATTAACTTTTATTCTTTTATCAGTAGTACTTGCAGCCATGTATTTGAATACAGCTGTAAATGCTGAAGAAAAAGATGACAATGGCGGTGTTTTGTCTCTGAGAGGAAACACAGAACTTTCTGACAAAAGTAAGGCTGAAGAAATGAAGAATGTGCAACGTGATCAGGAGCCTATCAGTAGAGACTATCTGCATCAACCACCATTGATACCTCATCAGACTCGAAACTACCGCATTAATACCAATAGTAATAAATGCCTTTCCTGTCATAGCTGGAAAAATTATAAACGTTCAGGTGCAACCAAGATTAGTTTAACGCATTTTGAAGCCAGAGATGGGCAACAGTTATCTGATGTTTCACCAAGACGTTATTTTTGTACCCAATGCCATGTTACTCAGGCGGATGCAAAGCCTTTAGTTAAAAATGAATTTAAACCGGTTGAAGAACTTAGCAACCAGGATTAATTCGTTCCCTTAGAATGACAGGAGCAGATAAAATGTCAGAGAAAAATATCATTAAGCGATACTGGCAAATGTTAAAAAGACCCTATAAGGCTTCTTTGGGAGTTCTGTTAGCATTAGGATTCTTTTTTGGAGTAGGTTTTTGGGGATCATTTAATACCGCTCTGGAGATGACGAATACAGAATCATTTTGTATCAGTTGTCATGAAATGCGCGATAATGTCTATCAGGAGTATAAGGAAACCATTCATTATTCAAATCGCTCCGGTGTGAGAGCCACCTGCCCTGATTGCCATGTACCCAATGAGTGGACTCATAAAATTGTTAGAAAGATTCAGGCATCAAAAGAAGTATGGGGCAAACTCACCGGCTACATTGATACCAGAGAAAAATTCCAGCAGCATCGAAAAGAAATGGCGCTAAGAGAGTGGAAACGAATGAAAGAAAACGGTTCTCAGGAGTGCAAAAATTGCCACAATTTTGATTATATGGATTTTTCAGAACAGGGCAAGCGTTCTCGATTTCAACATGCTAATGCACTGGAGAAAAATGAGAAGACCTGTATTGATTGCCATAAGGGTATTGCACACGAGCTACCGGATATGTCAGGTGTTGAAGGGTGGAATTAATTAGCTGTTAAAGAATTTAATAAATTCAGGAGGTTGTTATGAGTGGTTTTGAATCTATAATCTGGACGATTTTAGGTTATACGGCAATGCCTTTAATTTTTATAGGTGGTTATCTGGCAAGTGCTGCGGTTAGCTGTTTTATTTTGAACCTTTTCAACAAAGATAAAGATTGAATTTATATTTTAATAAGGCGTTATTAGTAAGTTTAGGGCACCCTTATTGTATTTATGAATAAGCTGCTCTAATATAGAGGCTTGGGAGTCGAGCATTTTATGAGTTTCGGCTTCCTTACTCCAAGCGTGATGGCCTGCCTCTGTTAGTTTGATTTTACTCAGATTAGTGGAAAGGGTTTAGCGCCGTGATTGTAGCTTGTTACTTCAATCACCGGGTTATTCAGGAAACTGGCTAGCCTCCCGAAGCTTTGGAACATTTTTTCTGAAGTGAACTTGGAAAGGAGCAAATATGCTACCCCAAACGCTATCCGATGCGTATGGCCGGCGATTTAAATATCTTCGTCTGTCTGTGACCGATGTCTGCAATTTCAGTTGCAGTTATTGCCTGCCTGATGGTTATCAGTGCCACGATGCGGATCATGTCAACCTCAATACCAGTGAAATAAAAAATCTACTCAGCGCCTTTGCAGCTCTGGGTACCGAAAAAGTGCGCCTGACCGGTGGTGAACCTTCTGTAAGAAAAGACTTGAGCAACATCATCAATATAGCAGCAAAAACTAATGGTATTAAAACCGTTGCGCTGACCACTAACGGTTATAAACTTAAAGAAAATATCCAGCAATGGCATGATGCCGGCTTAAATGCTTTGAATATCAGTATGGACTCTCTGGATGCGCGATTATTTAAAACGATTACCGGTCATGACCGCCTCGATAAAATCCTTGAGGGTATAGAGATAGCACTGGATCTGGGCATTAAAGTGAAAGCCAATGCGGTGCTCTTAAAAGGAATTAATGCTCATCAATTACCCTTGTTTCTGGATTGGGTAAAACACAGGCCGGTGTCATTCCGTTTTATTGAATTGATGCAAACCGGTGATAACGAAGACTACTTTAAAGCTCATCACCTTTCAGGCGATAAGGTTCGGCAATGGTTATTGAAGCAGGGTTGGACTTTGCAACCGCGGAATGAAACCGCCGGACCAGCAGATGAATACCGCAGTGAGCATCATCAGGGTAGAATTGGCTTAATCACACCTTATGGCAAAGATTTCTGTAGTAGCTGTAATCGACTTCGTGTGAGTTCAGCGGGTAATCTGCATCTGTGTCTGTTCGCAGAGAACGGACATAATTTACGACATTTATTGCAACAACCCGAACAGCAACAGCAACTGCAAAATCTGTTGCAATCGTTACTGACCAGTAAAGAAGCGACTCACTACCTGCAACAGGGCTACACCGGTTCTACTTATAATCTGTCTATGCTGGGAGGCTAAAATGCACCCAGCTGTCTCAAACCTGAACGGCCATGAATCGCTGAAGGCCCATTCTGAGGATTGTGTGGGTGTGGTGTTAGCGGGTGGGCAGTCAAAGAGAATGGGCACAGATAAGGCGCTGTTAACTGATAAACAGGCTAA
>DRNA01000206.1 GCA_011322365.1 Aeromonadales bacterium
AAAGTCTTTTGACTCTCCACCAAATTTCCTGGCTAATACGGTACATAACGCTGCTGTCAGGGTTGTTTTACCGTGGTCTACGTGGCCAATGGTGCCCACGTTAACGTGGGGTTTGTTTCTTTCAAACTTTTCTTTGGACATTTTATTCTCCAACAATAGCAATTTTAGCGGATACAAAAAACCGGCGCAGCACTCACGTGCAACCCCGAAAACTGGTGCCGATAACCAGATTTGAACTGGTGACCTCTCCCTTACCAAGGGAGTGCTCTACCTGCTGAGCCATATCGGCAAACAAATATTTGAGCACCGATGCGCTCACGTTATAATTCTCGTCCCTTTAATAATCCACACCTTTAATAAGAAGATGCAAAAGTTCAGAGAAAAACTCTGGAGCGGGATAGGGGAGTCGAACCCCTCTGACCAGCTTGGAAGGCTGGGGCACAACCGATATGCCAATCCCGCATCATCTTTAGTTTCAGGCTATTAAACCTTTAAATATCAAGAGCTTCCTTGATATTTACGACTACTACAAATTATGGTGGAGGGAGGTGGATTCGAACCACCGAAGGCGGAGCCGTCAGATTTACAGTCTGATCCCTTTGGCCACTCGGGAACCCCTCCAATACAAAAATAACTCCGAAATCTACCTCATGAATTTATCATGTACTTCAGAGAGCGCGCATAATGCCAATATGATCAACAAAGATCAAGCAATATCGCTTCTGGGAACCATATAAATCCCACTAAAAAATGGTGCCGGCTGAGGGACTCGAACTCTCGACCTACGCATTACAAGTGCGTTGCTCTACCAACTGAGCTAAGCCGGCGCTGTCACTCCAAATAGGAGGGAGGCAAATTCTAGTGACTTACTGATTAAAATTCAACGTCTTTACAACTTTTTTTTGTAACTTCTGCAAGAAATTGGCCTTTCATTTCCATTATTTGGCTTTTTTTGAGTAAATCCTGAGGATTCTGTTGTGAAGTGAGCTTAAAAATAACACGATAGACAATTTCTTCTCTTACTCTGTCGGCTATTTTCAGGCTTAGTTTGGGTAATTTTTTTCTGGCACGTTTAATAATGGTCTCTGCATTTACCCTGGAGGAAAACACACCAAGCGATATACCGCGTTGCCATTCACCTTTGGTAATCAAAAAGGCATCCATACCGGCTTTTTTAACCTGCTTAAGTTTCTTTTTAGCTATTTTATAATCTGATGCAGGTGCTACCATGGCAAGATATCCCGCCGGTCGAATTTTTGTAGTTTGTTGTTCAGTATAAGCAATCTCAGTTTTTTTCAGAAACTGCCCAAATTTTTTAGCCTGTATCCTTTTCAGCGGATTTAACGAATAGCATGTGGTAACAGGCATGGATTCTACATTGGTAGCTGATTCTTTTTGCTTATTATTCTTTTCCTCCAGGGCCTGAGGCACCTGATTAAGGTTATTTTCACCATCTGTAATGCCTGTTGATGGCTGAGTATTGGTTACAACGGTTTTATCAGGCTGTGTTTCTCCTCCATCCAAAGCCGATTCACCAGAACTTTGTTGGGCAACCAATTCTGTAACGGGTTGCTGTTGAATTGATTCTTCCTGCTTCATAGGTTTAGCCAGATTAGCCGAGAGAGTACTTTCTATTCGTTGCGGCTGAAGCTTTTTTTCAGCATGCTGAGGTTTAATAATTTGGATATGATCGGCATTAATTGAGAGTGATTGTTTTTCATGCATCGCTTCGGTAGCCGGCTGATAACGTGTTAAATGCCAGATCAGAACACCCAGGTTAGCGAGGATTATAAGATACAACAACCACTTTAACATGCGATTACATTACTCATTGATGTCGGATATAAAGGCCCTGTAACACCAGATCCCTGTGATAGCTACTTGCCATGTCTAGCTGGGATGAAGCTTCCAGACCATCACCACCCGTGATTAACAATAGTCCATTTTGCTGTGCTTTGTGAAATTGCTGCCAGCGATTTTGTAAATAGTCCCGTATCATAAACTGACAACCCAAAGTGACCGCATCTGAAGTAGAATGACCATAGATCGCATCAGCTTCATCATTTCGTTTGTCATCAGCAAACATTTTCACCTGCGCCGTAGCTCCGGTTAACATTTTTTGAAGTAACTGAATACCCGGTACAATATGCCCACCCAGATGTTGTCCGCTCTCATCAATAGCATCGATTGTTATCGCTGTACCACAATCAACAACCAAACAGGCCTGATGATATTTATGCCAGGCAGCAATCATTGCCAGCCAGCGATCAACACCCATCCTTTCAGGCTTAACATAAGCATTGTGCAGAGATTGCCAGCATCGCTCAGATTTCTGTAATGTACATTCAATAGAAAAATGTTGTTTCATATAGGCCTGTAACAAAGCCCGATTTTCATTTTGACTAACGCTGGAGACCAAAACCTGTGAAAACAGGAGCTGATCCGTACCCTGTAACAGCCACTGGTTATGTGCTATTAATGAATGCCATTGATTAAGCGGCAGGTTTAGACTGTTAGATGCCAGTTGTATCTCAGCAGCCGGATCAGCAGGACTTTCTTCGTCACTTCTTACATCACCTTCTCTATCTGATAATGCCCATTTGATATAACTGTTGCCCAAATCAACGTAAAGCTTCATGTTTTTTTACTCTCACTTTCACTTCACCACTGGATAGTTTTTCCAGTCGCTCCATATTTATTGCCCGGTTATTATGCTGGTGTCGTTGAACTAACAGATGCCCTTCATTATCAATACCTCTGGCGATCCCGAAATAAGGGGAGCCGGATGCTGGAGTAACCTCAACACACTTACCTGTCAACATATCATAATCACGCCACCTTTGAATAATCTGATCAGGTTCATGAAGTACTTTCTGTTCGAGCTCAGCCCAATGGTTAATGATTTCAGCCAGTAATTGATTTCGAGATAACTTTTTACTTTTCTTTCCCATTAACTGATTCAAACCCATCACCGGTTGTGCTATGGTCTGCATCAGGGCTTCGCCAAAATTGCGAGTATCGGACATATTTAAACCTACTCCAATGACCCATTTAATACCTGTCAGTGAGCTGGTTCGAGTTTCAACCAGTATTCCACCTGTTTTTATCAGATTATTATCATCCTCTACAACAATATCATTGGGCCATTTTAAGCGCAGCTGGTGAAATCCTGCAGCCTTCAGTACCTCCAGAACACAAACACCTGCAGCCAGACTTAACAGATTAAGCGCTGGATTGATATGGCTAAGCTGTCGGGAAAAGGAGAAGCTCAGGTGACTGGCCATCGGCATAAACCAGCGTCGCCCCAATCGACCTCGACCATCGGTTTGCCATTCAGCTGCACAAATGTTCAAAGAAGACGATGGTAATTCTGCAGTTAATAAATATTCATTGGTTGAATTAATTTCTTCAAATAACTGGAGATGAATGGGTAGATCTGATTCTTTAAGATATCCATTGATAGCCGCCACATTCAATAATTCAACCGGCTCTCTAACCATTATCTGTTGCTCTGTAAAAGATAAACCTGGAAATTGTTGTTGCTGCAGACGTTGCAGATAAAGTAAGAGTTCATCTTTTGATAGCAAGGTATTCTGTAAAATTTCAGCAGGAGAAAATTCTCCACCTTTGCAGAGAATTTCTAAAACAGATAGGGTTTGAATATTTTTTTTTGGATGCATAACCAGACCTGTTCATTTATTCTATCCACAAAATGGATAAGTGCGAACTTCCTTTTCAAGCAAAACCCCAAATGTCGACTGAACAGTCTGCTGGATCTCTTTTGCCAATGCCAGTAATTGTTCTGATTTTCCACCTCCAAAATGAACCAATACCAAAGCCTGATGCTGATGCACTCCCACAGCACCTTTGCGTAGCCCCTTAAAATTGACTTTTTCAATTAGCCAACCCGCTGCCAGTTTCCATTGTTTTTGTTGCGGGTAGGCAATCACATCAGGAAAAGCCTGCTTAATAACACGGTAATGCTCATCAGAAATTATCGGATTTTTGAAAAAACTTCCGGCGTTACCTAATACCCCGGGATCGGGTAATTTACTTTGTCGAATTTCGGCAACTTTAGCGGCTATAAATGCTGGCGTTAGATTGTCGCTATGTTGAAAACTCTGGAGCGGCCCATAATCGAGTTGTGGATTTGGCGTTCGGGTCAGGCGAAGCCCGACACGTGTAATAACAGCAGCATCTTTAAGTTCTGTTTTAAAAATACTCTGTCGATAGGAAAACTGACACTCACCAGGTGTAAGACGAATAAATTCTCCTGTCTTTAAATGATAAAATTCCACCCAGTCAATAACATTGCTCAATTCCACACCATAGGCACCAATATTCTGCACAGGCGCAGCGCCTACCGAACCAGGGATTAAAGCAAGATTCTCTATGCCCCACAATCCCTGAGAGACGGTCCACTGCACAAATTCATGCCAGTTTTCACCTGCCGCCACTTCGAGCAGACACCGTCTATCATTTTCATTCACCAGCTTTTTGCCCTTGATATTAATATGGGCAACAGCACAATCAAGTTTTTCCGGTAAGAGAAAATTACTGCCTCCACCGAGAATAAGACAGGGGGCATTACGCAATTCCTGCCGCAACAGCGGTAAATCTTCATCGCTATCAATGCTATAAAGCACTTTAGCATCACAGGGGAAGGCAAAAGTATTGAAATGAGTTAGATCGGCGTTAGACTCAGTTTTCAAAATAGTTCCAGTTCAAAAACAATGGTTAAAGATAGATGACAGCTTAAAGAATATTTAAACTGAACTCAACTCTCTGTGTCTACTCTCCAGGGGATCGTCCGAGGTTAAATATTCCAGGTGATTAATTGCTCAGATTCCATAGTATGACTACACCAGATCCACATTATGATAAATATTCTGTACGTCATCCAGATCATTGAGCATGTCGATAAACTTTTCGAACATTTCCTTATCCTCTTCATCGATCTGAGTGGTTACCTGAGGGATAAACTGGATTTCATCTACCTCAAATTCAATATCAGTAAAAGTATCCATCAGGGCTTTTTTAGCTTTAAAGTATTCATTATGGGGGGCAAAAACAGTAATATTGCCTTCTTCATTTTCAATGTCTGTGACATCAACATCGGCTGACATCAATGCATCCAGTGCCGCTTCCTCATCGTCCCCCTTAAAAACCAGGATGGCGCTGTGATCAAACATGTGGCTAACACTTCCCTGAGTGCCAATCTTGCTATGCGTCTTGGTGAAACAAACTCTCACATCACCAAAAGTACGGTTTGGGTTATCTGTCAGACAATCGACGATCACCATACAATTCCCAGGGCCATAACCCTCATAACGAGCCACCGCAAAATCTTCTCCACCACCACCTTTGGCTTTATCGAGCGCTTTTTCGATAACATGGCTGGGCACCTGATCTTTTTTAGCCCGCTCGATCAAGCCCCGTAATGCCAGATTGCCTTCCAGTTCAACACCACCGGATTTTGCACAAACATAGATTTCACGGCTATATTTGCTATAAATCTTGGCATTGGCATCCGATGTTTTTGCCATGGATTCTTTTCGATTTTGGTATGCTCTACCCATTTCACTACCTTTTAGAAATTTTTGATTATAGTGCACAAGCAATTAATAGAGGTGCCACTAGTAAATATGCATTTAGTTTACTATTTAGTGCCTTTAAATGTATAGCCGGAATACAGTAAGTTGAATACAAAGTTGTTATTATTAAAAAAGCAGAGTCGCTTTAATGCGATTGAGGCGGTATTTTAGCGCCACTCTGATTGATCATATAGAGCATAGCTGAGATTACTTCAGCATCACTACAATTACGACACCCTCCCCTGGGAGGCATTAAATTATTATTGTAGCCCTCAATTGCGTGGCGATACAATACATCCATGCCTTTGCTGATTCTAGAACTCCAGTCAAACTTATCATCTGGCATTGGTGCTCCCTGGGTGTTTTTAGCATGACAACCTTTGCAACGATAATTATAAATTACTTTACCTGTTCTCCGGGGGCCTTTGTATACTTTCTTTTCATTTATTTCCTGCATAAACCCAGTAGTAGTGGGGAGAGTAGTTTTTTTTAATTGTGTGTCAGATGCCATTGATAATATCGGTAAAAAAAACAGATATATTAAATAAAAGAGCAAGGTTGCATTTTTTTTATCCATCAAAATCTCCTGTTTGTTCACTTCGTCTAAAACTAACACCAGGGTATTTTAGCATCAATAGAACTACTTCGCGCAAATCCAGATTTTTTGAGTAAATCACTCAACATACCCTTATCAGTATAAATTGAGGCCACACCGTCAATCATATCAGTCCTTTCCATAAAAATATTTTTAACTTTTATCCATTTAGACTTTTCGAAATACTCTTTAGAAAATTTTATGCCTTCTTGTGCTAATTTCATTTTACAAGTTGAAGATTTTTTATCAACCACTGGCACAGAAATTCCAGAGAGAGTAATCCACATGTTTTTAGGGAATCCGGACCAAACATCTATCATCAGGTTAATACGATTAGCTTTTTCGACTTGAATATACTTTGCTGCATAACTACCTTGGTAAGCGTTAAACATATGTTTTTTATCATATTTATTCGTCGCCGACAATGTTGATGGAATTGTTGCCATCAAAAAAACCAATACAATTATTTTAAATTTCATTTTATCAACTCTTTAGTAAAATTTAACTTCTTATCAAAAATTTCATCTATTAAGAAGCTCATAACCTCTAACATTTCTTCCTGGTTTTTATTGTAAAATGGAGCGGTAATATATTCATTATTAATAACAATAGAAGGCACGCCACGCAAGCCATATCTAACAGTAAGAATTCTTGCATGACTCACTTTCTCCATAATGTCACTGGAATTATAAAGGGCAATAAATTTTTCTTTATCCACTCCTTGACTCTCAAAAAACTGACTTAATGAATATTCATTCAAATAGACTTTTTTATTCTGATGTATTGCACTAAATAATAATTTGTGTGTTTTTTTAATGATTCCCAGGTGTTCTGCTATATAATATGCTTTTGCTAGAGGAACCCAGTCTGGGGTCACTACAGCAGGTATCCTTTTCAATATGACTTTATCACTATTTTCACCTATCCATCTTTCCAGCTTGGGTTCCAGCCGGTAACAGGATGGACAGGAATATAAAAAAAACTCTAGTACAGTAATCCTATCAGACTGCAATCCCGGTTGCTTCTTTTTATCTCCCTTTAGCTTTGTATAGTTTGAATTTTCGTGAAATATTCTTTTAGTATAGTCAGTTTTATCTGAATCTCGTACGGTTTCATTACCTGCGACATTTAATATCATAATTGAAATTGATAATAACAATATTTTCATAAGTAAGTTTCTATTTTTCGTTTTTTCTGTTTAACAATCATTATCCATTCACTTTATTATTTACCGTATAAAATTAACTGGTTATTTTTTCTCTAAAACAAATCCAGAAATAGTAAATAACCGGGATAACTACCATTGATACTAATGGTGCGGTAATCATTCCACCTAACATTGGAGCGGCAATACGATGCATAATTTCTGAACCGGTACCATTTGCCAACATAACTGGAATAAAACCAGCGGAAATAACCAAAGCCGTCATCGCTTTTGGCCTTACCCTTTTTAAGGCGCCTTCGATCACCGCTTGTTTCAATTGTTCTCTGTTAACTGGTTGTTTCCTGTTTATCGCTTCTTTTAAATACACTATCATAACAACCCCAAATTCTGCAGCAACACCCGCCAGTGCAATAAACCCTACTGCAACAGCAATCGACATATTATATCCCAGTATGTAGATAAGCCAAAAACCACCAACAAGAGCCAGTGGCACTGAAAGAATTACCATAAATGATTCTGCTAAATTATCAAAGCACATGTATAATAAAATAAGGATGATAATTAAAGCAAAAGGTATAATTTTAGTAACACGTTCTTCTGCGCGTTTCATATACTTATATTGTCCAACCCATTCGACACTATAGCCAGCCGGAATGTTAACCTTATCCTTAATTTCCTGTTGAGCACGTTTTATATAATCGCCTAAATCGGCATCTTTCTGAGTAACATAAATCCACGAGTTTAGTTTTCCATTCTCACTTTTAATAACTGGTGGACCTTCAGATATTTTTATTTCTGCCAGATCCTGTAATTGGACATGTGTATCTTCAGTAGCAATTATCTGTAGAGATTTAAGTTTGGATATAGAATCTCTCATACCTTGAGGATAACGCAAATTTATAGCATAACGTTCTCTCCCTTCAACATTCATGATAATATTTTTGCCACCTATGGCAATACTTGCCACCTCTAAAATTTCAGCAACACTCAATCCAAAATGCGCTGCTGCATAGCGATCAATATCTATGTCAATATAACGTGCTCCGGTCGTTCTTTCAGAGTAGACACTAGCGGTATTTTTTAATGATTTTAAGATCGGCTCAATACGTTTACCAATTTCCTGAATCTTCTTCAAATTTGGACCCGAAATTTTTAATCCTATAGGCGTATTAATCCCAGTGGATAGCATATCTATTCTGGCTCTAATAGGCATCAACCAGGCATTACTTAGACTAGGAATTTGTACTTTTTGATCTAATTCTTGTTTTAACTTTTTTAAAGTCATACCTTCCCGCCATAATTCTTTTGGCTTTAGTAAAATAGTTGTTTCAATCATCGTCAATGGTGCAGGATCGGTTGCAGTTTCCGCTCTTCCAACTTTACCAAAAACTCGTTTCACTTCCGGTATTGTTTTAATCATCTGATCGGTTTGTTGTAATAGTTGCTTAGCTTTTCCAATGGAAATAGACGGTAGAGTTGTTGGCATATACAATAAATCACCTTCATCCATCTCTGGCATAAATTCACTGCCAATATGCCTAACTGGATATATAACAGAAATAAAGATAAAACATAACGTAAGAGTAAGTAACATTGGATTTTTTAAAGCCCAATCAAGGAATGGTTTATAGATGTCCATAATTTTTTTACTGATGAAATTATCAGATTCCTTTCTAATTTGACCCTTTACCATCATGACAATCAGAGCAGGTACAAGTGTAATTGATAATGCAGCTGCAATTGCCATGGCATAAGTTTTTGTGATGGCTAAGGGAAAAAAGAGGCGGGCTTCCTGTGCCTGTAAAGCAAAAACAGGCAGAAAACTGATGGTAATGATTAAAAGTGAAAAAAATAGTGGTGAACCTACTTCAAGAACAGCCTGTGAGATTGTTTCAATTCTTTGTGCCGTACTGAATTTATCGGTTTTCATACTTGTTGCTAACCGTTCAAAATGTTTATGTACATTTTCAATCATGACAATACTGGCATCTACCATTGCTCCAATTGCAATTGCAATACCACCCAACGACATGATGTTGGCATTTACTCCTTGATTTTTCATAATAATAAAGGCTATTAAAATGCCAATTGGTAAACTAAGAACAATAACTAGAGAAGAGCGAATATGAAGTAAAAATACTGCGCAGACCAATACAACTATTATCAGCTCTTCGATTAATTGATGAGTTAAGTTTGTAATTCCCCTTTTAATTAAAGCCGAACGGTCATAAGTTTCAATAAGTTCAACCCCATCTGGCAAAGATGTTTTTATATATTCTATTTTTTTCTTAATCCTGTTGATAGTATGCAAAGCGTTTTCACCGCTTCGCATAATTACAATACCACCAACAACTTCACCTTCACCATCAAGTTCTGCTATATTTCTTCTTGCAGCAGGACCTATACTAATATCTGATGAAATATCTTCTAATAAAACAGAATTTATAGATGTCCGCCTTCTAATAGTTGGGATTGAAATCAAGCCGATATCCTTAATTGACTTTAGATAACCATTCATTCTCACCATATATTCGGCTTCTGAAATTTCCAGTACAGAACCACCTAACTGTTTCACTGAATCAGAAATTGCCTGTTTTACATTGCCAATTGTCAGGTAATAACCCCTTAATTTATTAGGATCAATTTCTACCTGATATTGTTTAACCATGCCCCCCACGGTCGCAACTTCCGCAACACCAGGAACAGACTGAAGATCATATTTTATTGACCAATCCTGTAGGCTCTTAAGTTCTGATAAATCATGTTTTCCAGTTCTATCCAATAAAGCATATTGATAAATCCAGTCAACACCGGTAGCATCTGGTCCTAATTGTGGCTTTACTCCTGATGGCAAATCATCACTCAATTCACTTAAGTATTCAAGTACACGACTTCTTGCCCAATATAGATCCGTTTTGTCCGAAAAAATAATGTAAACAAATGAATCACCGAAAAAAGAGTAACCTCTAACCGTTGTTGCCCCAGGCACAGCTAACAGAGCCGTTGATAATGGGTAAGTAATCTGATCTTCAACAACATCCGGTGGCTGACCAGGATAACTGGTTCTGATAATTACCTGAACATCTGATAAATCTGGTAAAGCATCAAGTGGTATCTGTTTGATAGAATAAATACCCCAGATGCTAAACAAAATTGATATTAAAAGAATTAATATCCGATTTTTTATAGACCATCTTATAATAAATTGTACCATTTATTTAATGATCCATCTTGCTATCTATATTATTTTTCAGCTCATTATTTTTTATTTCATTTCTTTCCATACGTGCTAAGGCACTTAATATATTACTCTCGGAATCTATAAGAAACTGACCAGAAGTTACAATTCTATCACCTTCCTGAAGACCTGACAAAATCTCCATCTGCCCATCCGATTCTTCACCTGCTATAATCTCAACAGGTTGAAGATTAAAATCTGATAATACTTTCACTATATGAGCTGAATCAGCAGTTTTTATAACAGCATCTCTTGGTACCAATAACACATTATGTTTTGTTCTTCCCTCAATAAAAACTCTTGCAAATGTACTTTGGGTCAAATCTTCCCTGTCAGACTTAAATTTTATTCTGACTTCTAATGCTCTGGTAGTATAACCCACCGGGTCATCCACTCGCTCAACTATTCCATTAAATAATACACCAGGTAAATTTCTTAATCTAATTCGTACCTTTTGCCCCTCTTTGACTAAATTCCACTGTCGCTCAAAAATTTCTGCCGTTATCTCAACTACCTGATAATTCCCACCCAGATTAAAAACAGTAAAAGAATTATTAATTTTGTCACTAATTTTTCCTCTCTTTGCATAGATATAACCATCCTCTTTAGAATATATCCTTACTGGAATATTGGGAGAGGCACCTTGTTGTAGTCTAGATATATCCCCGGCATCAAGTCCTGAGTGTATAAGTTTTGTCATCAGATGGCTGGCGTTAGATTTATCTTTTCGAGAAAAAAATGTCACGAAGTCTGATTCATTCTTAAATAACTCTTCTGATGCTACAGAAAAAAGAAACTCCTCTTTTTTGATTATATCCCCACTATATTTCTTATTCATATCTACAATTCTACCTGAAATAGGAGAGGTTATTCTTCTTCTGGACATAGGATCAATTCGAGTTATTTTTCCAATCGTTTCAATGGTATGTTTAAGATCCCCTCTTTTTACTCTCTGGGTTTTAATTGCTAAACGCTCTTGCATTCCAGGCACTAAATTTACAACAGCATAGTCTGGAGACTTTGTATTTTGTTTCTTTTCTTCACTGTTTTCCTTCATTAATACCAAATCCATTCCACAAATTGGACAACGGCCCTCTTTGTCAGATAAAACATGGGAATGCATTGGGCAAACATAGATTTCTTTCTTAATCTGTTCTTGGTCACGCTGCTTATTTACTGCAGAATTTCCCGCCAGATTCTCAGAGGAATTCACCACATTAATTAACACAGTTATACACAATAAAAATGCATAAAACACTATTAACATCTTATTATTCATAAATAATTTCTATATTGATTAATTATTTTTTTCATTTAAGCTCTCAAATTTTATAGCAAAAATTTTATCCCAATTTTTGCCGGTAACATACAACACCCCTGTTTTTTTATCATAGGCTATACCATTTGCCACACTTGACCAATACTTCCTATTAGTTACAGGATAAAGCCGGCTCAAATCAAGCCATGCCAATACAACAAAATTAGTTTTATCAATAATGGCAATACAGTCTGTTGGCCAAATATTTGCAAAAATATATTCACCCACCATCTCCATTTCATTTATTCCTTTCAATATCACATTATTTGCTAAAACTTTGTGCTTTTTTATTGGCACTTTATTACCTAATCGAAATCGAGACATATCCGTAGTACTATTACTAATTACAATAGTATCATCATCTCTCAGGACGCCCCAACCATCGCCTGTAAAAGTATATTTCTCCCTCAACCTCATGCTCTTCTTATCAATAACAAGTAACTCTTCTTTTTTTAAAGTTGTCATTAATATAGTATCATCCAATTCTGTAATTCCCTCTACAAAAATATTATCCGGCAATTTTAACACATCATATTTAAAGGGAGCATTATCAGTTTTCTGGAGTTGATATTTGATTAACCTTGACTGACCCAATCCTCCTGATGACTCAAAAATAAAAGGTTCTGAAAAAAGCAGTCCCTGTGTACTGATTTTGTTTCCATGTTTATAGGTATCCAGAATCTGATATCTTATATTTTCAAGATTATCATCACTTGAGTTAATGACATCCAAACTGTGACTATAAAAAAGCCTACCAAAATATTTCAAATAATAATTATTTTGTTTATCTATAATATATTGGATGGAACAGGTCTGATGTGAAATTTCTATTCTTTTGTCATTGGCACTAAGATAAGAAATTTTACACCAAAAAAAAACAAATAGATTCAGTAAGATAACTGGTTTTATATCTAACATTAAAACGCCAACTGTAACCATTGAAACAAATATTCAATATAAACAAATTTAAAGCCTGTTTATTTCATATAAACAGGCTTTTGTTTCTAGTGCAATGAATAGATAGCTACGTCATGATGTAATGGATCAAACTGATAAATTTTTAACCGTCTGCTTGGCTCAAAATTAAATTCAATTTCCACTTTATGCATTCCAGGCAATCCAGTGACATCATCAACAGCTGGAACCATTATCGGGCCCCAGGGACCTCCAGCATTTGGCCATGCATGATGACGACCAAATGTAAAAAAACAGCCTGATCCAAATTGTTGGGCTGCATTATCATTAATGGTTCCATCTTCGGTCAAAGCCCGTGGTGAAGGTTCTAGAAATTCTTCAGTTCCCCCTGTGTTCATAGGAAAAACTCTATCATTTGAAATGACCTCAGTAACATTCTGTTCAACAATATCACCTTTAATCACGCTCACTCCCTGACCATCATTCAAAGTTTGAGGAACCTCTCTTAAAGCCTGCTTTGATGTATTTGTCGTATTATCCAGTAACACATGATCCACCAATTGTGTCCGATTTCCCAAAATTACTGTTTGTTCGGTATGTATTGAATCAGCCATAGCTGTGGTTGGATCAGTATCCTGAAATTGATTTTCCCACCCTCTGGAACCACCAAAGTCTACATTCATATAACCATGAGGAAAATGATCACCATTATACAGGGTAACCTTATAATTATAGGGTCTGATGTTCCAGTCATGAGCGCACCCGTTACAAATGCCTTTAATAGCCGCAGGACCCTGACCGCTATCATCACCTGACAGACCTGTACCGGTAATGCCCTGTCGACTGGCATAAATTGTATTATTGACAAACAATAAAGTAATAGTGGCATCAGGATCTGCTGTAACTCCTGCTGGAAGTTTAGTTCTGTCCTGCCAATCAAGGAATGCACTCTTCAGCTCATCTGCAAATCCGATCCTGACTGTAGGTGGTGTAGCATTTGAACCTGATGCAGGAGTGACATACTCACGTAACAAATTCCACATTCTTTTCGCCGGGGAAAGATCACCTATCTTGGCAATCGCTGCCAATTTCTGAGATTCTCCTCCCATGGGATTTAGCCCGAAAACATCCACTTCATGGGCCACAAGGGTTTTACCACCAGCTGTTTTAAGAGCATTTTCCATGACCTGTACTCTTGGGGGGTGGATTCGCCAACCCCAGGTGTAGACCAGATTAAAGTATTTTCCCTGAGTTTCTTTTATTTTTATCTTGTACCTCTTGCCTTCCTCCAGCATTGGGAAATATGATTGATCCATAGATGCATGAAATGGTCCTCGACCTCCATCAGGTGCTACATCAAAATTCATAACCATTGGAGAAAAATCTTCAATACCTCCATGTAAAATGTTGACATGGTAAGTTACAGTCCAGGGAACATCCTGTACCTGTGAAGGGTCTAGAAGTGACACATTTGATTCAATATGTTGATCCCAGTAGAGCATTTCCACATCCACATTGCCACCTACTTTTGTGCCACTTTCATCGTAAACCGGCTCAACCACTGCAATTTTATTGGGGCCGTTGTAATGTAACATGGGGAAACCACTGTAGGCCTTTCCTGGAATATGATTACCCTCCAGAATATCAAGGCCTCGTTGAACTGCCACTTCATCCACTTCACCCAGTATTTCTGCTTTTTGTATAGCATCCAATACTTCTCTAAGGGCATCCGTTGGAGATTCTTTATCAATAGAGGTTTTTGTCACCGGGCCATCATGAAGCATATATTGGCTGGAGCCCAGTGCTGAAGGCTGTGTGTTCTGCATTTCGTTGCCCAGGAAATCAAACAGATTACTATTGACAGTATTGAGAAAATTACTGCCTGGTGGTTTGTCAAATGGACTTTGAGCTGGAAATTGTCCCTCAGGAGTTATCACGGTTGTGGTATCACCAGAGGTTGTTTGCATGGAACCAAAAAAGCTTCCATTACCGGGATGAGGTTGGGGGCATGGATGTCCTGTCCAGCCACTAAAAGAACCAGTATTAGAACCATCGGGAGGGAACCAGTTTCCAGACGTTAACTGACAATTACCAACACCTTCAGGTGAGCCCGGTTCCCACGGTTGTTCTGGAACAAAGGCATCTCTCCCATCCTGTCCATCTTTACCATCTTTACCGTCTTTTCCATCTTTACCATCCTGACAGGCGACGAGTAACAAAAAACTCAAACTCAAATAAATAATATTATTCCGTTTTTTCATTTTTATCTCCCTACACACTGTGCATATCAACGAGAAAGGGTTTAAACTCCTTTCCTGTACTTAACCGTGCAACTGCTTCAGCAATATACAAGGCATGCTGTCGACTGGCTTTACTCATCCATCGTCCTGTTTTTTCATTTCCGACCCAGGCGAGGCCATTAATTCGTCCACGTATTCCCCACCCCATCAGGATTTCACGAATATCATCGGGATTTCCCGTTAAAAATTGCCATCGAGCACCATGTGAATCTGCCAATTCTTTTAAATTGTCTGGTGTATCATGATAAGGGTCTGTAGAAATGGTATACATGAAAACATCCTTACCCAGTCTATCTCCTATCATTTTCTGTACTTTTACCATATTACTGATTATTGGAAAATGTTTCTCACCCCGCACCGATGTGAAATTGACCAAAACCAGTTTATTATGGATAAGCTCTTCGTAGAACCAGGATTTTTTCTTGTGTTGATCGATGACAACTGCTTGAGGAAATCGATGGGAAATTGGACCGGTAATTCCTCTGGGACAGTTTTTGAAACCAGCCTTTAATGGTTCTGATTTGCTATTACCCGCCACCGCTACGGCCGGCAAAGCCGAAGCTAGTGTCGTAAGAAATGCTCTTCTATTTTTCATTGTTTACTCCATCTGAATTTGATGATAAATATAATGCTTTTGTTAGCCTGGGGTAATATCCCATCGCAACATCATTGCGTTGTCTTCATGCACGTTATTATGACAATGAATAACATAGCGACCTACAAAATCATCAAATCGATAAAATACTTTTACAACATCATTTGGACCCAGAGTCATGACATCTTTTCGAGACTTCAAAACGCCTGTCGGCGCTTTGCCATTCCATTCCAAAATCTGACATTCCTCAAAATGAACATGACATGGATGTGCCCATGAACTTCCAGCATTTCTGAAAGTCCAGACTTCTGCTGTTCCCTGCCGGGGTGATGCTGAAATGATGGCAGGATCCATAAATTGTCCATTAATAGTCCAAAGTCCCATATCATGATCAAAAACCCATTCACGATGGACCAGGGTATCGAGTACATCCTGTGGAGGAATATCGGGCAAGGGACGCAAAGTGTTGGGAACCTGACTGACATCGACTTCACCACTATCCATCTCTACGACCCTGAATTGCAAAACTTCCATACGGTCATTGCCGCTGAGACGACGGCCTGTGGGACCTTGTCCACTGTCCTGTTCCATCAGATTAAGTAATTCCAGCGTATCACCCGCTACAAACTGAGAAAAATCAATAATCACGTCATGGCGATTTGCTGGTCCCAAAATAATACTGGTAGCTCCCCTGAAAGGTTCTTCCAGCAGATTGCCATCATTGGTAATAACATCAAATGGAATAGCCGTATCCCTGCTCGAAGTACGGTAAAGACCTAGCTCATAAAATCGAGATGGGCCTCCATCATAAATACGAAACCTATATTTTCTACGTTTCACATTTAAAAAAGGTTGTACTTTCCGGTTAACCGTTATCAAGTCACCTAAATGACCATCGGTATCAAAAACATTATAAGTTGGATTGCCCTCGGAATTAAATCTAACATCATGCAATATCAAAGAAATATCAAAACCTAAAGAATTACCATTTCCATCATCACCAAATTGCATATTGCCCGGTAATTTTAATGCTTGAGGGTTCGGATCTGTTTCATCTCCCGAATCAATATCATCATAAAATATAGCCATCCCCGATAATCCGGCATAAACATTAGTAGCTGTAAAATCAATCATATGATCGTGATACCAGAGGCTAGCTAATGCTTCGCGGTAATCATTCCGGGCATAATACATCGCATAATGATGTTCCCAGAATTCACCAGGCATGGCAAAATCCATAGGATATCCATCACTTTCAGATGCAGTATGAGCATTATGAAGGTGGGTACTAATAGCGGGATAGCCAATAGGCATCTCAACATTATCCGATGTTGGCAGGTCATTGTAGCGTCGAACAAAAACCGGCTCACCATATCGAGCAACTAACGTAGGACCAGGTGTTGAAACATTACCAGTGGAAGCGTCACTGTACATCCAGGCAAGTGACCCCGAGCCGGCTGTCTTTCCCGCCTGGGCTGGGGTTAAAGCACTCAGATCTGAATGATAATTCCACACTCCTTCTGTTATATGCTGTTCATAGACTTTCACCGCCTCAAACTCGTCATAGCGTTGATGTCTATTAGGATCAATAGGTGGACTGAGTGCTGCTGCACCTATATTATTGAGTTTCGGTGGTATAAATAGCGGTTCGGTATAGGCGCTAACAGGCGGGCTATCCGGCTCTGAACCAGGACTTCTTATACCTGTTGGCCTACATAACTGGGCACTTGCAGAACCTGCGCCAAAAATAGCAGGCACCCCCAACAACATACCCCCTTTTAGGATATTACGTCTTTTGATCATGAACCCCTCCTCCTGAAAATTCCTCTTCATAATCGAGGACACTATAGACGAAACCATTTTATTATGCAATTTTCAGATTAAACTGATGCAAAAGTAGGGTTTGTTAATATGCTTTTAATAATTAGATTCATTCTGGTGCAGGTGATTGCCAGAGGCTTTCTTAATTTATCTTCAATAGAATTCTCTTACAAAAATTGGGCACGACTCTCCAATATAAGTAACTACTGTAAGGCAATATTCTTTTTACATTAAAATAATTAATGGTAGAGCCAGAGAAGAGAATAACATCATTAATTAATGAGTCACCAACTGGCTCTGACTTCAATTAATCTTTAATATCCGGTTCAAAAAAGCTCCAGGTGATCTGCGGGAATTCCTCTCTGAGTTTTTTTTCAATAGTATTAATATTTTCAATCAATTTTATTTCACTACCTGTTGCTTTCATTCTCGCTTTTATCGCCACCATTACATCCGTTCCCATTTGAAGGGTAATTATATTGTATAATTTATCCAACTCAGGTTGCTGGTTTAAAAATTGCTGCATTTTTTCTTTCTGTTTTTTTTCAATACCCTGTCCAATTAATAATGCTTTAACTTCAATGCCAACTAATAGCGCAATAATAAATAATAGAATACCAATTGAGATAGTTCCGATGGCATCATAAAGCGGATTACCTGTAATCATCGTCAGCACAATTGCACTACTCGCAAGAACTAAACCAATTAATGCAGCCAGATCTTCACCAAATACTACAATCAACTCACTCTGTCTTGATTCTCTAAACCACCTCCATAAGCTATCCTTTCCTCTGACCTTATTAATTTCTCGTACACACCCGAGAAAAGATAGACCTTCCGCTACTATTGAAAATCCCAACACACCAAGCGCAACCCAGGGATAACTTAAAGCTGAAGGATTATGTAGCTTATGCCAACCTTCATAGATTGAAAACAAACCACCCATACTGAAAAGTAATAAAGCTACAATAAATGACCAGAAATAAATCTCTTTTCCAAACCCCAGCGGAAAATCTTCATTGGGTGGTTTTTTAGCCGACTTCATGCCCCAAAGCAATAAAATCTGATTACCCGTATCGGCTGTAGAATGAATAGCTTCTGCCAGCATTGCCCCTGAATGGGTGAAAATAGCAGCAACTGCTTTAGCTACAGCAATAGCAAAATTAGCTGACAGTGCATAGATAACCGATCTAACAGAATTCGCTTTGGAAGACATTTTATTTCTTAATTGTGAACACTACCCTATAATTTGAATTATTCTGGCTTGCAGGTCAAGCCTATTTCCATTTATGCTGTTATAAATTTATTATCACCCAGTTCATTCAGGAGAGTTTGTGCAGATTCTATATCCATTGCTTATTCTCTTGCTGGTGTTAACGTTATTGTTTAGTTTTATGGGGTTGAGAAGCCTTCGTAAAAGACGCCCCGTTAAAGCCAGTGTTCAACTGTTGGTTAGCCTATGTCTGGGACTGCTCATGTTCAGCAGTGGCTTACTCATTTTTTCAACCTATGGCTATCAACAACTCACCTATGAAGAACCAATCGCTATCATTGAAGTCAGCAGGCTAAAGGGTTCTCATTTTAGTGCTAAAATCACTTTTCCACATCAACGTATTCTACAATTTCAACTTTCAGGTGATGAAGTATATGTGGATGCACGAATTTTAAAATGGCACCACTGGGCCAATTTATTGGGTTTCCATACGCTTTATAAACTGGATAGAATAGGGGGACGATATCTGAATTATGAAGATGAAGTCAATAAAAAACGCTCTGTTTATACTTTACAATTGAGTAGAAACACTGATTTATATGATTTGAGAAAAAAATATCCAGCCATGCAATGGCTGGTTGATGCACAATATGGAAGCGCCGCTTTTATACCCGTTCAATCCGGACAGCGTTTCCAACTGTCAGTATCCAATAGTGGTTTAATTTTACGACAACTGGATGGCCCCCACTGAATTTCACATATTTTTGTTTTCCAGAAGCCTATCCGAGTGTAAAATCACACTATCTTCTTCAAGTATAGCGATAATCCATTTGCCCAAAGAATTACAACGAGTCTACTGGAAACCTGCAAACTGGCCAGTTCTTTTCGGGTTGGGTCTTCTGCATCTGCTCAGTTTTCTGCCCTTGCGGGTATTACGACGTATTGGACGATCAGTTGGTCGTCTGCTTTATAAAGTTTCCCGGCGGCGGCGTCATATTGCCAGGGTTAATTTACAGTTATGTTTTCCAGACATGAGCCCTGAGAAGCGTCAACAACTCCTTGTTGAAGTCTTTGAAAATACTGGTATGGGATTACTTGAACTTGCCTGGTGCTGGTACGCCTCTATTCCCAGGCTTGAAAAATCATTTGATATTCATGGTCTGGAACATATCCGTAAAGCACAGCAACAGGGTCATGGCGTTCTACTTCTGAGCTTTCATCTCACCAGTCTGGAACTAGGTGGTACCATGCTTGCAACCCGACAGAAAGACATTATTGCCATGTATCGACCCCACAAAAACCCGATATTTGAACATGCCATGACATCGGGCCGGGCACGAGTTCTCGAACCAGTTGACCGGGCCGATATTCGAAAGGTTGTTAGTGTCTTAAAAAAGAAAAAGGTGGTCTGGTATGCAGCCGATCAAAACTACGGTATAAAACAGGGAGTATTTGTGCCATTTTTTGGTATCCCTGCCGCCACCATCACCGCCACCAGCTGGTTTGCAAAAAAAGGCAATGCCATCGTTATCCCCATGACACATCGTCGCTCTGAAAAGGGTATGGATATTAGCATTCATCCTCCTCTTGAAAACTTTCCTTCAGGTGACGATACTCAGGATGCGGCCACCAATATGGCTTTTCTGGAAAATTATCTTAAACAATATCCTGCGGATTATATGTGGGTTCATAGACGGTTTAAAACACGTCCAGAAGGCGAAAGTGGTGTTTACTGACCATTAATGGTTTTAAAGCTTTATATTGTACAACTACAGTTTAAAGACTTCACTATTAATTGATTGTGTCCTTTATGGTAATATCACACAACAAAATGTGCATGAAATATTAGCATGCATGAATGCAGTTGAATTTAAGACCATAAATCCATGAATCATTTTAATCAACAAAAAAACGCACGAGGTTTATGCTAAGTGTCTGAGGATAAATTACAGGGCGCTTCAGCTTCCCAAACTTATAAAAGATTGTTTGCTTTTACCAGAAAATATCTGCTGGCATTTGTTGTTGCCATTTTTGCAAATCTGGTTTATGCAGTTATTGATGGGGTTTTTATTGAAGCTATGGCTCCCCTCATTGATGAAGGCCTTTTTAAAAAGGATTCCAGTTTTTTAATCATCGCACCAGTTTTTGTTATTACTCTGGTTGCAGTTAGAAGTATTGCTTCTTTTGTATCGGGTTACCTGATGGGCTGGGTTGGACAGAATGTCGTTGCTGACCTCAGGCAAAAAGTGTTTGCAAAATACATGCAACTTCCGGCCAGCTATTTTGATACACATGTCAGTGGCGATATGGTTTCAAAGTTAACCTTCAATGCTGAAAAAGTTGCCATTACCGCAACCAATGCTATTACCGTCATAGTCAGGGAAAGTGGTTTTCTGATTTATGTATTAATCTCCATGTTGATGAAAAGCGTCTTTCTCACATTGCTTTATCTTATCTCACTTCCATTGATTGCGATTGTAGTTCGAGCTGCAACAGTCCGCTTTAAAGATGCCAGTAGCAGTATGCAGGATGCTATGGGTGATATAACAAACATATCATCTGAAGCAATTAGTGGCTATCGTACTGTCAAGGTTCATAATGGTCAGCAACAAATTAGCAGTATTTTCAATGGTGCGGTACGACAATTCAGAAATAAATTTATGAAGTTGGTCGCCACCAAAAATGCCAGCAGTCCCCTAGTGCAATTTTTTGCAGCCACGGGATTATCTGTTGTACTTTATTTTTCTTTAAGTGAAGTTCAATCAGGAAAATTAACTGCAGGAACATTTACCGCCATGGTGTTTTTTATGATGGCAATATTACGTCCATTGAAGCAACTCACATCAATCAATAGCCAGATCCAAAGTGGCCTCATCGCAGCTAAAAGTTTATTCGATGTGCTTGATCTTGAAAATGAAAAAGACGAAGGCACAAAAATGTTAGAAAATTTTAAAGGTTACATTCGTCTGAAAAATGTATCTTTGCAATTTCCCTCCCGCTCAGAAAAAGCCATAGATAATTTTAGTTTCACTTGCCAGCCCGGACAAATTATTGCCATTGTAGGGAGTTCAGGAAGTGGTAAAAGCACATTATTAAATGTCATGATGAGTCTGTATCAGCCAAGTTCAGGTACTATTTATTATGATGACATCCCATTAAAAGAAATATCATTAACTTCATTACGAGAAAATATTGCCCTGGTTTCTCAACATGTTACTCTTTTTAACGATTCTATAAAAAATAATTTAACCTTTGGCTTAACTCGTGAAGTTGACGATAACGAAATCATTAATGCTTTAGAAAAAGCCCATGCTTTGGAGTTTGTTAATCGTCTCCCACTTGGAGTCGATACACGGGTAGGTGACGGGCAATCTACTCTATCTGGTGGACAACGTCAGCGTCTGGCCATTGCCAGGGCTATTTTACGTGATAGTCCTCTGTTATTTTTAGATGAGGCCACTTCAGCTCTGGACAGTGAGTCTGAAGAAAAAATTCAAGCGGGACTGGAAGAAGTGATGGTGAACAAAACCACCTTTGTTGTGGCCCATCGTTTATCAACAATTCGTCATGCAGACATTATCATTGTCATGGATGAAGGACGGTTAATTGAACAGGGCAGCCATGATGAACTCATCTCAAAACAGGGCGCTTATGCCAGATTGTATGAATTACAATTTGGAAAAAAAAATAATTAAGGATGGAGAAACTAAATGCCCTGCCCATCGTGTGAAAGTAAACTGGAAAAACCTTTTGGTGAAAAAAACAGCTATCACTTAACTTGCTGTCAGAATTGTGGTTTGATTTATGTTGAAAATATGCCTTCGAATGAAGTGTTACACGATTTTTATCAAAATTATCACAAAACATCACAATATACCGCCAAACTTGATTCAAAATTACGTCGAGCAAAAAAACGCATTAAATGTATAAAAAAATATACTCAAGGTAAACGATTTATTGATGTTGGATGTAATGCTGGTTTCGCCGTTGAAGCCGCCAGAATATGTGGTTTTGATGCCCAGGGTGTGGATGTTGATGGAAAAACAATCGCTCTGGCTAAAAAGTTTTTTCCCGAGGCCTGTTATCAGTCTAAAAGCATTCAGAAAATTGCTGCTGAGGGACAACAGTTTGATCTGATCTATTGTAGTGAAGTCCTTGAGCATTTACCCAGCCTGCATGATTTTGTCAAGGCTCTTTATGACGGATTAGATAAAAATGGTGTGTTGTATTTAACCACTCCAGATATTGGGCACTACTCTTTACCAGGTAACACTGAAAAACTGCTAAAATGGGATGCGGTAAGACCACCAGAACATTTATATTATTTTTCAAGAAAATCCTTGCAGTATCTCTTTTTACAAGCTGGTTTTAGCAAACTTAAATTTCAATTCAACTTTAAACCCACACTAAAATTACTCGCCTGGAAATAATGGATACTTTCTTAATTCCTCCGCCAGGACCTGATAACTCTGAGATACTTTATCCTTCATCAAAGCATTATTGTACAAATACATACAATCAGTATTAATGCTCGTCTTCAGATCTTCAATATTAATCAAGCTCAATAATTGCTCTGACTTTAAATTATCCAGAGCATTCATATAACGTTTAGTCATATGATGTTTTCCTGGAAGAATGGCAATGGTTTGACTACAGCTGGAAATCGACTCCGTCAGCATTGACATACTATCTACTGTACAAAATACCAGACTTGCTCGTCCAAGAAAAGCCTGCATTACTTTCTCAGGGTGATGGTTATACCAGACAGCAGCTTCCAGAATATCTGACGGTATTTTTGTTTTTAACAATTTTTCATTTTCAAGACCGGTTCGACGAGAGGTAGTCAGTAGCCACTTGATATTAAATTGTTCTGAAAAATACTTCATGGCATCCGCTATTAACTGCCAGTCATCTTCAGTGTATTCACATCGTGCCCCATTACCACCAATAATCATTAACCATATTTTCTCATCCTCATCCTTTCCGAAATAATTTTTAGCGGCTTCCCTGGTACTTTTTAATGTTGTAAGACAGGGAGCAAAGGGCATAATAATATTATTACCCACATTAACAGGCTCCAATGTCATAACCACTGTAAATAAAGATGCCTTTAATTTTCGCAATGAACCAATGAAAATATTATGAATATTGAGATTTTTGGCCAGCTCAGCATTTAAAAATGATGTATTCCCTCCAGCAGAAATAATTAAATCATAGGTTCCATTAATCCCTGGATTGCCATAAGCGAAACGAATAATAAAATATAATCTTACTAGCTCATTATTTAATATCACCCTTAACAAAATTCGCATCCAGCGGTACTTTAGGGTAATAACTTTTTCATCAATCTGTATATTTGCTTCATAGACTATCTCTGACAAATGTTGAATTAGACCCTTAGCCTGATTGACATGCCCAGGCACACCGTCACTTAGCAGCAATATTCTCATAATTGCTCCAGACTGGAATCATTTATATAATTATCCACTACTTTCTGATAGATAATGGCTATTTTTTCATTCATTCTCGACATAGTGAAATTTTTTCTGGCAAATTCAAAACAGGGAGTGAAATCCTGCTGTTTGCTCAAAGCCAGTTCGATTGCACGTGCTAAATCGGCTGAATTGCCTACTTCAGCAATGTAAGATCTGGGCAAAATCTCATTTGCTACAGGAACATCCGTTGAGACAACAGCCGTATCCATAAATAACGATTCTGCAACTACATAAGAAAAACCCTCTCTCATAGAAGAAATAATGGTTAAATCAGCCAGTTTAAGATAACCCTTAATATTATTTTGAAAACCTGAAAAATATACGTGCTGTATACCTAACTGCTTTACTTGCTTCTGCAATCGTTTGTTCTCAGGGCCTTCACCTATTATAAGCACATTACATGGAATATTTTTAACCGCTGAAAGTAAAACATCCAGAGCTTTAACCTTGACTAACCGGCCAATCGACACCAGAACAGGTAAATCATTTTCAATACCTAAATCAGCTCGTGTTATTTTTTCATATGCTTTATTTATAAAGTCATCAGGAATTCCATTATAGATAACACTTTTGTGGCAATTATGAATTTTATCAATAACAGACCGGCTTACTCCAATAATGTAGTCAAAGTTTTCATACATTGATAGATTTTTTTTCTGGCTGTGGATCGTCGCCACCATTTTACAATTTATAAAATAACGAATATTATTCAATAATGCTGCCGCTTTACTTGCATGTGCATGAATAACATCAGGTGAATATTTCTTCAACAATCTGATTGATCGATACATTAACAAAGGATTCCGGCGAGATTTAGTCAGATCGATGCTCTGAAAAACAATCTCCGGCCTAAATCGTTTTCGATATTTTTCATGCGCGAAAACAATAATTTCGTTAGCCTCTTCTTTGGGAAGATAATCACCTATATTATTAGCCAGGGCAATAAAATGATTTTCTAGTCCCCCTTCTTCATTCCCACCCAGCATAAGACAGAGTTTCATTTTCTCCATCCTCTCTTACCGGTACGCACCCTTAGTTTAAAAGCATAAAAGTTATCTTTACCACTTACTTTAATACGCTTCAACTCAAATGGTTCTAACAGATTACAATCTATCCCATCATGAGTGGTAACTGCCGAGTGAAATCCACAATTTTTTACAAGTTCTAAATCATCTCTGTCATAAATTCCAAAAGGATAGGCAAAACTGGTGATTTCTATGTTAAATATCTGTTGCAACTTTTCTCTTGCACCACAAATTTCAGTTGTTTTTTCAGTTTTATTGAGCTGAGATAAATTTGCATGAGTTTTAGTATGCGCAGCAATTTCGATTATGCCAGAATCTATAAGTTTTTTAACCTGTTCATCGCTAAGTTTTTTATCTTTGACCAACTCACCCGAATTATGATGCTCTTTTTTATGGATTGACCAATCATTATCATGCCTGTCGATGACAAGATACAAAGTGGCACAGGCATTATATTTTTTCAAAATTTTCAATGCATAAGTGTAATTATCTTCATAACCATCATCGAAGGTAATGGCAACTGTTTTGGGGGGAATTTCATCTCCATAAGCCAACAATTGTTTCATGGTAACAAAATTGATACCCTGTTCATCCAACCATGCAATTTGTTGTTCAAACATTTCTGGAGTAACCCGTAAACCATTAAATTTCGCCCCCTTGATATGATGAGAAATCTGATGATACATTAAAATTCTTGGACAGGAGTATGAAACAGATTTTTTCCACCAGCCATAACGGTTTGAGTAAAAAACCAGGAATATTATAAAAACAATCAGAACATAAGTCATAGAGTTAACTTTTCCCTGTCGCCATCTGCCAGTTCCTGATAGAGTACAATGGTTTTCTCCAACATAGAATCTAAAGTAAAAGGATTGGTTTTTCTGGGGTAATTTTCACTATTTAATACCTTAATAGTCACATCAATCAATTCCCTTCGATTACCCTGAGAAACCTTTCCCTCTGGATATAAAACAGTTAATATTTCGCCCACCCCACCATGATTCCAAGCGACAACTTTTCGCCCCATAACCAATGGCTCGAGTACAGTACGTCCAAAACTTTCAGCTTTATTTGATAATGAGAACACCAGATCAGATATGGCATAAATTTCCTTAATATCCTTTCTTTGCCCGGTGAAGGTAATATCTTTTTCTATACCCAGTACCTTTGCCAGTTTTTTTAGCTCATTTAGATAACGCATTTTTTTACTATGGGCATTTCCAACAATTAAACCATGTACTTCAGGATTTGATTTTTTAATCTCTGCCATCAGATACAAAAAGCTCTTTTGTCCTTTTAAACGTGTAATCCTCCCTGGAAGGGTAAGGATAATTTTATCTCTGGTCTGTGGATATTCACGCCTCCATTGCTGCAACCATTTAGTTGGGACGACAAAATCTTCAGGGAATTCGTTACTGTCTATTCCACGATAAATTAAATGAATTATTTCCTCCGGTACATCTTTATAATTTTCTAATATATAAGCCCTTATTGTTTTAGATACTGCAATTAATGCATCAGACTTCATCATAATGTTACTGTATCGATTCACAGAATACATTCCGTGTACTGTACTAACTACTTTTATCTTATGTCTTTGATCAGATGATTTTAATGCATAATAACAAAGCCAGGCAGGCAATCGAGAACGTACATGAAGTATATCTGGTTGAATACTTTCAATAATTTTTCTTAGCGGTTTTATTTTCCTCAAACTAAATACTGACTTTTTGTGTACAGCCAACTGAATATGTTCACTACCATTATCCAATAATTGTTCAACCATGTTTCCACCATTTGAAACAACTATTGAACGATGTCCTTCCTTCACCAGCTTACGAGCCACTTCAAGTGTTCCACGCTCAACCCCCCCGGCATTTAATTCAGGTAAGATCTGTAATACTGTTAACTTCTTACTTTTCGGTTGCATTATTATTGCTTATTTTTTCGAGCAGCCATCTGGCAGCTTTTTCTCCCTCATTCAAGGGGAAATCATTGCGAAACATTTCTTTAGCCCTGATGTACACATCTAGCGTAGTTACCTGATGACTAGTGACAAGATCGGCTATGGACTTTGAAACCTTTGAATGTGTACTTCTCATTTCAAAAATGCCTACATCTGCTCCCGAACTTAATGCCTCAAATATCATGCTAACACTATCGGGAGTAACCCAGACCTGTTCATTTTGTGGTAAGTTTTCCTTAAGCCAATTTTTTTCGCAATCATCAAATTTAATTAATTTAAGGTTGTTATGCTGTCGCATAATTTTGTCAATGGTATCTTCAAAGTTTTTTGGTGTTCTTCTTGAAGTTGAAATTTTCCAGCGAACATCTGCTTTTACTGCAATTAAATTCCTAAACTGTTGAACAATTTCTTCTTCGTCCCAGATGTAATGTTTACTTGGACCGCCCAACAGAATTAAACCCGATTGAGGCATTTTCTGCTGTGGTTGCATCCTGTTAATTGCACCTCTGATAGTTAAAACATTATCAGTATTTTCTAAGCCATCATGTTCGGGTACTATAAGATAATCAAACCAACTTACGGGTAGAGAAGGTTTCATTAATATTACGGAAGGAATTTTATAAGCTCTACTAGCAGCAAGTACTGTACAATGTGTAGCATGTCCAGCACCAATGATAAGGTTAGGAGCAGGTAATGAAATATCCGGGACAAAACCAAACAGGGCTTTTAATTTACTCCAGTTATTTTTAAATAACGTTCTACGTTGTTGTCGAGTCGAAAAAACATATGCTTTTACTCCATTAAAATTATATTCCGGTTCAGATACTACTGGTTGGCTTAATTGACGCTCCAATGCATCAATTAAACCTAAAATCTGGTTTATGTGACCTGGTTTATCATCGGTAACATACCAGATAATTAAAAGTTGACACCTGTTTGCAGGCTGTTCGAGAATCGAAGCCGTCGTGGGATGGCGCTTTTCCACAATAGATAACCTTTTCTCTGACGGCCTCCTGGTGTCCATATTTAATTATTTCTTTAATCGATAGATAGTGCCGCAATAGGGACAAACCACCTCATTGGTTTTCTCAAGAGGCAAGAACACTCTAGGATGCTCTGCCCACCTGGAAGACTCATCAGTCGGACAATGGAGTGGTAAATCCTTAGCAGTTACTTCTACAATTTTGCTACTATTTTTTTGCTTGAGGTTTTGTTGTGACACGGCTCTGACTCCAAATAACAAGATGTTTAGAAAATAAATATCGAATATTGACCTGAATTATAACCTTTACATATCGATATTTCAGCTAGATCATGGGCTTTTATACTTTTTCAGTAAATAATAGCTTCAGGCTATCTCTATCAATAGATTATGCCCTTTAATCTATAACTATTGAGCTAATCCCAGGGATATAGACCATGATATTTTAAAATAGCTATGTTCTTTTCTAATTCTTTCTTGCTGATAACGGAATAATCTACTTCCTGGTCCTGAAGCGTAAGCGTATTAATCTTGTCGATCTGATTTAAATAAGAATCCATGATTGTTTCAGCATGTGCCTGTATTAATAGTTTATTCTGCAACAGCACCTTTACCTGATCAATCAAACTACTTACTCGGGTTAATAACGAATATTGCTTTGCATTTTTAAGCACCAGATATTGAACCAGAAACTCCAAATCAATGATCCCGCCATCTTGCTGTTTCATCAGCGTCTTCCCCGTCATTTTTCCAATTTCGTGTCTCTTCATTTTCATACGCATAGTTTTAATTTCAGCTTTTAATGACACATTCTTGTTTGCACCAGAAATCACCCTGGTTTTAATCAACTGGAATCGTTCTGCCAAATCGCTAGTTCCAAATAAACACCTGGCTCTAACCAACGATTGATGTTCCCAGGTCCAGGCTTCATTTAACTGATAATTCTCAAATTCATTCACCTGTGTGACCAGCAGCCCAGAGCGTCCTGAAGGACGTAATCGAGTATCTATCTCATACAATACTCCATTAGGCATTCGTGTATTAATATAGTGAATTAATCGCTGTGCAATTTTAATAAAGAATTCTATTGCAGGTACTGTCCTTTTACCACTGGTTAAGCTGTTGCTATTACCGTAGATAAACACCAGATCAAGATCAGATGAAAATCCCATTTCTTTACTACCAAGTTTACCCATTGCAATAATAGAAAAATCAACGTCACTTCCATCCTCACGGACTAACCGTCCATATTTTTGCTCTATTTTTATTCTTGCCAGCTTATAACACTGCCATAAAATGGCTTCTGCCACTTCAGATAAAGCTATACACAACTTAGCTCCATCCAGATATCCACTGATAAAGCTGGCAGCCAGTTGAAAATGCTGTGATTGTTTATATTCCCTTAGAGCACATAAAATCTGCTCTTCATCTTCTTCAGGTATTCTCAAAACCCGGTTGTTTAACTGCGCACTTCGGTCAATTTTTTCTGACATTTTCAACCATTCCGGATTGAGTAAGTCATCAATTACCAATGGATAATTTGTTGTGTGAGTAGCTATCCAGTTACTTTTTGAAAATAAATTAGTCAAAATATCCAGAGTTTTATTATTCTCTAAAAATAATTGTAAATATGCGGTGCGAGTAGCTACTGTCTCCATCAATACCAGCATTCGTTTAAAGGTATTCGTTGAATTCTTATAATTTCCACATATCTGTACTAAATAAGGAATTAACTGATTAATAAGGTCGCTTCCTTTGATTCCAGAAAGGCGTATCATTCCAGAGAGCCTTTTTCTAAACTGACATAACTCATTAATTATCTCTTCGGCATTAGAGTAACCCATTGAGTTTATTATCCTGATATTTTTTTCGCTCTGGTCAGGTAATAGAAATATATCTTTTAATTGAGTAAATATTTCATCTGTTTCGTGACTTAATGAGATCTCACCCGCTTTAAATTGTTCATTGAAAATTCGATGAATAGAGGTTCTACAAGCATTTAACTGCTCACAAAATATTTTCCAGCTGTCATAGCCGCATAAATAAACCAGTCGCTCTTTATCCAGTTCATTCGATGGCAATTGCTGTGTTTGCTCATCGGCAAAAGACTGTATACAATGTTCCATATGCCTTAATTTTAAGTAACAGGTTTTTAATAAAGTACAATCTTCTACAGCCAATAAAGATAACTGACGAATTTTTTCCAGAGTCAAAAGTGTGGAGGTGTTTTGTAGAGTGCGCTGTTTACCACCATGAATTAATTGTATAGCCTGTACTATAAATTCAATTTCCCTTATACCGCCTTTGCCCAACTTTATGTTATCTTGCAAATTCCTTCTTCTATGCTCGGCTTCAATTTGTCTCTTTAACTTTCGTGGTACTTCCAATAATGAAAAATCGATATAACGACGATAAACGAAGGGATTTACTATTTTTTGAAATTCTAACTGTTCTTCATTAGAGCCTGTGATTAATCTTGCCTTTATCATGGCAAATCTTTCCCACCCTCTGCCCTGTTCAAGATAATATTGTTCCAGTGCATCCATACTCAAAACTACTGCTCCACTATCGCCATAAGGTCTTAATCGAGTATCAACCCTGAATACGAATCCATCAGCAGTAATATCCGTTAACAACTGGATAACTAACTGGGTTAGCTTTGTAAAATATTGAATATTAGACCACTGTTTTCTACCTCCAACAGTCCATCCTTCTTTAAAATAGAGAAAAATCAAATCAATATCTGATGACAGGTTAAGTTCTCTACCGCCTAATTTACCCATACCCACAACAAGTAATTGTTGTTCAACACCTGAATGGTCAACAGGCATTCCCAATGATTTTTTTAAAAATTCATGAGCCCAGTTACTAGCATACTGAATACAGCTATCAGCCAGAGCTGAACATCCATTCATTACTTTTATAGTATTATTTTGATATTCATCATGAATTAACCCTATCATGGTTAAGTTTCGATATTGGCGTAAATGCTTCTTAATTTCCTCTATATTATTGCTTTCACATATTCTTTCCTGCAAATCGAGGATAAGATTTTTCCTTTCCTCCCCATTTACAAACCACTCGGGATGTTGTTTCCTCAGGTGTTGAATATAATCACTTAGTATATAATCAGCTAAGGCTGGCAGATTTTTGTCGATAGCGTCTTTCTGCATCAATTGCATTAAAAGAGGAAATTGATATGAATTGATTTTCTGTCTCATAATGCCCGTATTAATACCTTCCAATCCTTTCTACCGACTTAATTACCAGTTATACTTGATACGATTTCTGTTGAAAATCTGCTATATACCCGTACTATGTCTGATTAACCTAACATAGATAGCTAGCACAAAAATAATGAAATTAGTATTTGTTACATATTTGGTACTTATATATTTTATCACAGGCCTGGTAACAAATAAGGCTTATTCTATCGAAATTTATACAGAGTACATCCCCCCCTACCAGGTAAAAATAAACGATACGATTAGTGGAGATATTACTCAAAAAATAAAAAAAATTATTAACTGTACGGGCTATAAGTCTGATTTTTTTATGTTGCCCTGGCCTCGTTCCTATCATAGTGCTTTAACCAAAAAAAATGCTTTAATTTATTCCATGTATAGAAGTGTTGAAAGGGAGAATCTGTTCTACTGGATCGGCCCGGTTATTAATGCCAGGGTAGTTCTATATAAACTAGCAAAGAGAACTGATATAAATATCAGCTCCTTGGAAGATATACATAACTATAAAATTGGACTTAAATTAGGTGATTTTACTACAACATATTTTATAAACAATGGTTTTAAAGCTAGTCAAAATTTTGTCTATGTTTCTGATATAGAATCACAAATTAAGATGTTGTTTAATAATCGTTTCGATGTCACTGTTGGACTTAAAGGTACATTAGAATTTTATGCCAGAAAAATTAATTTACCCGTTAAAGAGCTATTACCAATCATGTTGTTAAAAGACCATAGTTATAAACTTTACCTGGCAATGAATAAAAATTCAGACCCCGATGTCATCAAAAAAGTACAACAATGTTATGATAAATTATCCTATATGTTCGATCCAGGCCCCTGATAGATAGATGTACCCTGTTAGAGTGGTGCAGAAGTACTTGCTGAGGAGTATCAAATGCTATCCCGCATGAAGGGGCCGGCCTTGCCTGTGAGCCTTTCGCCAATGAATTCGCTTCTATCCTGCCCTCAAGATGTTGCGGGTTGGCTTTGTCGCCAGATTATTCCCTGCTCACACTCACATCCACCCCCTGAAAACAAAAAGCCCTGCTATTGCTAGCAGGGCTTTTTGTTTTAATAAGTGCCTGGCGTTGTCCTACTTTCACATGGCAACTGCCACACTATCATCGGCGCAAAGCGTTTTCACTTCTGAG
>DRNA01000207.1 GCA_011322365.1 Aeromonadales bacterium
ATTATAATACCCAGTGCCTGTATATCCGCCATGTACTCACTCATAAAGAATACGATAAAGAAAAGTGGAAAAGCTGAATCATGAATACTCAATTAGAAAATCTTTCAAAAGCATGGCCCGGTATAAAATCCATTTTTTCTGTACCACACTCAGAGCAGGAATATAACAAACTGGTAAACATTCTGGATCAACTTATTGATGAAATTGGAGATGATGAAACACATCAGCTTGCTCCCGTTATGGAAACCATCGGCAAGCTTATTGAAAACTATGAAGATCAACATTTTGCTTTAAATAAAACGTCTGCTATAGATACTTTAAAGTACCTGATGCAGGAACATAATCTAAAGCAGTCTGATTTAAAAGAAATCGGCAGTCAGGGAGTGGTTTCAGAAGTACTTTCAGGTAAAAGACAGTTGAATATTGAGCAAATAAAACGGCTCAGCAAAAGATTTCATATCTCACCGACTGCTTTTATTTAGCTGTATTTATTCTTTCTCGACCTCTTTCTTTTCCAACCACAACAATACAAGCGGAATATGCCTGGCTATCAGGTGTTCCTGAGTTACTGCCAATTTCCAATCATTCATAAGCATCAGATACTCCCTTAGTAATAGCGGGATATTTTTATTGAGCAGACTAAGCAGGCTTGGCTGTTGTGCATAAAACGCATCCGCTTTGGACAGTTTCTGTAAGCTTTTACTATCAGTTTGTGTCTGATCAGGCAATATCAGGCCCTGTACTTTTGGCATGGCCAGGGCAATTTCCAGGCCTTTGGCATCAAAGTCGCCAAAATAAAAGACACTGGCTTTTGTTTGTTCAAGGTATTGTTTAACAGCTCCCGGACACACCTGATTGTCACCACGATACAGATACACCGGCTTTGCAGACTCAAAACAACCGGGTAAAACAGAGACAGACAGGCTTAAAAAGGTATCTCTATTCTCGATAACAATGATGGTTTCAATGAATTCATTTAACAATTCATCAACCTTCAGTCCTGTATATCCGTGTCTTGAATGAGTATAATTGCCTACCGTTCCAGTATCTGAACGCACTTCAATATGACCACTGCGAACGGCTGTTGATAACAATTTCTCATCCTTTAACTGTCGGGCGGACTCTGTTCTGGATAGTGTGTTATCATTGAGGTATTGGTCGGACAGCAGATCAAGGCCGGTTTCCTGCTCAACTATCTTGCGCAGATCAAAATGTTCCTGGGCAGATAATATATACTCGTTCCCGTCTTTACGGCCAATCCCGTATTCCCTGTTTAAATGATTCCAGGTTTTATTTTCTGACACCCGTTCTGAACCCGCAGATAATGCTTTGTAAATGACCTTTAAGGACATCCGGTTAAAACTCATCAAATTTTGCCTCAAAGTCATAGATAATTGAATCGTTTGAGAATCTGGAGTCTTTAAGTGCAATGGGTTCCAGTGAAATCCCCTGATATTTTTTTAGTTGTGTAAACGACCAAATCAGCCAGATATGATCCGGAATATCTGGCTGGCCATTTTCTTGCCAGAAGGTATGAGCCGTACATTGTGACGCCATTGCCCGGGCTACAAATTGCCGCAAATAGTCATTTAAAATTGTTTCTTTTAACTCTGTTTGTTCTTCTGTGTCTCTTATCAGGGTTTTGGGACTATTATCCTCATCAATATCAACGCCTGTGGATACCGGCCTTCTGCTCATGGATTTAACGACATCTATAAGTGCCTGATTATTATCAGGCTCAAAGATATCAACATAAACACAGCTTTGTTCAGGTTCAACCACATTAAACGGAGATTCTGCTAATTGTTCGTCCGTTAATTCATTGTTAATCAATGTTTCACCCTGAGCAAGCAGGCGATGAACAGCCCAGATTTTTTTGCTTATTTGATCATAATGCCGATAGGTCCATAATAATTTTTCCAGTTTTGGAATAAAGGCCGTAAAGCGCTCCCGGCAATTAGAAATCACCGGTACCAGTTTATTAAAAAATATTCGGTTTAAATCGGGGTTATCACGGGCAATGCGTGCAAAATGATGGACGGTTAAATGCACAATTTTATTGGCATACTGGGTAACATTATCAATACAGTACTGGTTTTCAATGCGTTTTTCTTTTAGGGAATTAACATGACCAAATTCAGACTGAATATAATAGTCAATCCGCTTTATTTCATCTTCAAGTCCGCAGATCATGGTCCAGCAATGTGTATTGATTGCCTGAAGATGTGTCTGGTATTGTTTCTGAATTTGTTTTGGATTTTGCTTTTGAGTCGGATTTTGAGTTGGTTCCGTAAGACAGTTATGTAGCAATAAGGTATGTTTTTCCAATTCCAGCAACCAGTGGTCAATATCCGGTGCGGCACGTCTTCGGGTATTATCCATTGCCAGACAGGCAGCCAGCTCAATTAAAAGCGGTGAGGCCATATAGCCAGATGCCGGGTTGCCGGTCAGTAAATCGTGTCGCTCCAGAAAAGCCCATTTCGCGGCAATAATTTCCGGATAGTATTCTGTGCCGGCAGAGCCGGCAATGTCTTCCAAATCATCGGCACACTGAATAAAGGCCTTGCCCAGCTCACGCCACTTATCAGCCAGTTCACTCAAAACGCAAACCCTTCCTGTGACTCAGCTTCTGCTCCGGTATCGTATTCAATCTCTTCATGCTCGCAAATAAAAGCCAGACACTGATGAAAATAGGACATTTTCCCGGTCACGGAATAAACTCTGGCTTCTGAATTGGACAGGCTAAGATATTTTTCTTTAACCATACCATCCAGTAAAGATTGTAAGCGGTCTTTTAAATCCGGGTTGCTTTTGCCCGAGGCAAACAGGCGTTGTTGTTTCCCTATCCGCTTTAATTCTGTCTGCAACCCAGGTGATTCGGTAATGGTATTAAGCAGTACTGCAAATTTAATGCTGTCACCCGGCACAAGTGCCAGGTCTTTATTTTCTGCCCGCATAATGAGGGTAATAAACTCCACAACCGGTGCAATGGTATCACGGATTTTTTCAAACTGAGATCGTAGTTTGCGGGCATCCCTGGCCGAGTCAATGGTTTTATAAACACAATAATAGGACTCATAACCATCTGTTACTTTTAAATCCAGTCCAAACGGCAATAGAGATTTTCTAACAACATCCTCATTATCTTCGCTGTGTAAGAAATGATACGCATCCGGATAATTCTGTAAACAGATAAACTCACCCGCAGTCAGCAATTCCAGAGTCTCTTTCAAATTCATACAGATACCCCGTTATTATCAATATGACTATGTGCTTTTCTTGCATAATGGTCAGACTGCGACTTGCTCAGTAAATTTTTTATATCATAATCATTAGAGTCTGCGGGAATAAATTTGGATAATTTTCTTTTTCGCCCTAACAGATAGGTATGTTCATATTGCGAGAGAATTTCATAATCAGGATCCGGGAATGCACTTAACACCATAATATTTTCATTATTTAACAATTTTATCAGTGCAATTGCATTGCGCACATCCAGATCACGCAGTTCATCAATGGCCCAGGTAATTACCGTTTCCTTGTCCTGACGTAACATATTAACCAGAGCCATAAATACCAGCATCAAATAAATGTATGACAGGCCATTACTGCTCAGGGTAGCCATCTGTTTATCATTGGTTGCAGTTTTAATCTGCCCCTGATCATTGACCCATACAGCAATATCAAAACTGTTTTTAATATTAACGGTAATACCGGAACTGCCCATCATATTTTTTATATTAACAAGGAGATTAAGATAATCATCCCCCGGCAGTGAAGCGCTGCCCAGTGCCATCCATTGTTCATGGATTTGATTAAATGATTTCAGACTGTCCCAGTAATCCAGTTTATCCACGGAAGATGTGACCCTAACCTGAAGATCATCAATAGCATCAAAAGAAGTAATAACCGCTTTAGTTTGTGCTGTTACCTGTCGGCCAAGTGCTTCAATTTTACTGTGTACCCGTCGTAGTTGTTGATTAAAATCACTAATATCCTGACCTACTACCTGAGCATTGGAGCGTAACAAATCCCTGTGCGCCCCATGACCTTCTGATAGATATTCATTCAACTTGCCGGATACAAAAAGCCATTCATCACGGTCTGCAATATGGTTTCGGCTTAGTTCATTTATGATCTGTTTATAAAACTTTCCTGGCTGGGTTTCATCTGCTTCTCTTAACACCTGACGAACCTGATTATATATAGCCTGGGCAGATTTTGCTCTAGCCTGCATATCATTTTTTAGCGTCATATGTTCAGTGGTTAAAAATGAGGATGTATGAATTTCTGTCAGTTCCGGCGTTGTTTCTGATGGCTCAATATCTGTCATTTTATACAGCAGAGACTCAAGCATATTTTTTTCAGTGTCAAGGCGATCAATTTGTTCCCTTGTTTGATAAATACTATTTTTTAAACGCTCAATCCTGTTATTAAGGGTATTGAGTTCCTGTTGTTGTGTTTGTTTTATGTGCTGATAATGTTCCTGTAAATCATCAAATATAATGCTTAACCTGGCATGTTCCGGCCATTGCTGTTCCATAAATTTATGGTATTGCGACACCAGCACCTGAGCCTCAAGGGCGGTTTTATGTTCTGACTCAGCAGCGGTCAATTCTTGCCTGACCCGGGTAATGGCTTTATCATCGAAGCCCTTTGCCTTGATGGCATCTGCTTCTTCCGCTTTAATCGCCGCCTGTTTTTGCTGGTATTGTTCCAATACTTCCTGTTGTTGTTTCTGACAGTTTTCTATAAGTGTTGCTTCTTTTGCCCTGAGAGTCTGAATCTTGTTGTCACAATCGGCTATGACACGTTTAACCTGTTCATCTGTGTTTTTGTTTTGTGTGCGAATATCCTCCTGATATCGTGCAATGCGTGTTTCCAGATGGCTTAACTGGGCCTGCATTGTGCTTTTTTCCTGTTCAATAAGCATTTTTCTGCGGATAAGCACCTGTTCCCGTTCTTTTTGCTTTTGTCTGGCTTCTTCTGCCAGTTTATGTATCAGCATCTTTTGTCTGGCGAGATCATTACCAAGCTGCTTTAATGATTTCTGATAGTTCTGACTGAGTTGTTCAGAGGCTTGCTGTCTTTTTTCCAGTTGCTCCAGTTGCTCCATCATTAACTGTAACGCTTTCTGAAGCTCTGCTGAATCCGTAAACTGAGGTGGTTTAATACCATCCAGATTAAGCTCCAGGCCATAAAAAGATAATACTTCAGAGATGATTCTGGGATGCAAATCAGTACGTTTTAAAAGCTCTGGATCTATCACCCGGCCAATAGTATCCTCCCAGCCTTCAACCTGATGCCTTAAAAATTCCAGAAGAGAGCCTTCTTTGGGTTGAAAAAGCTCCCGGGTTTTTGCCATTTGCTCTTTCAAGTGAGTGGTTTCCCTGGCAAGGTTCCTCTGGTTTTCCAGCTCAGAGTCTTGTTTTTTCTCAACTTCCCTTTGTTCGATCAAAAAGGCATCATACTTACTCTGTTCTTCCTGCCGGTTATTTTCTATATCTGATAATAAGCTCTGATATTCCTGTAATTCCAGTTCAATTTCTTTGGGAGCCTGAATATTTTTTAATGATGCTCTGGTGTAACCGAGGTTTTCCTTCGCCTCCTGAAGTTTTTTATTTAATTGTTCGATAAGGACTTTTGACTCCCGTTCAAGCCGTTTTATTTTTTTATCCTTATCCTTTTCCAATTCGCTTTGTTGTTCCCAAAACCGTGCTGTTTCCAGATACTTAAAGTCATCAATACTTTGTTTTTTATCCTGATAAAAGTCTTTGGCAGAGGTTTGTTGGCATGCGTAATGGGCAGTAAGATCAGTCAACCCGGACTCAAGTTCATTACGTTGTTGAGCTTTCTGAGCGATATAATCGTTAATTTGGGGAAGCCGTTTAATTAATACCTCTTTTTCAGAAATATTTTGTTGTTCAAAATACCGTTTTTCATCATTCAGGTTTTTGATTTGCCGTTGCTTCTCATCCAGTTCAGACTGAAGTTTCTCCCGCTCCTTTCTGAAATTTTTCTCTGTGTCTGACAGGATGGTATTTTGAGCTGATAATTCCTGCTGATTCAGTTGGTTTTGTTCGGTATATTCCCGGTGCTTTTTATTAAAACGGTTCTGTAATTCAAGTGTCATGGACTTCAGTTTTGCTAACTGCTTTCGCTGTTCCTGATCTTCCATGGCCATCTTGATCAGTGTGTCAATATTACCCTTTTGCGCTTCCACTGCCAGCCAGGCATTGCGTCCTTTGACCCAGTCATCAATCTGCAAACCGGGTAATTGGAGACTGAGTTCATTGGAATTAAGATCACCCTGATTGATCAATATCGATTCCAGCACCTCTTTAATGGCTTTAATACTGGGTTTTCTTTCCAGAATCGCGGCACTGACCAAATGAATATTATCCATAGCATTGCCATAAGCCGGGAAACTGAAACGGGCACGGGCCTGATTGATGATTTTTTGTTTTTTCTTGTTGCTATGGTAAAAGGGATGTCCACTCTGGATAATCAAACGGTAATCATCAATACCAAACTGGGTACTTATATCAATACCCTTAATTTTAATCGATCGGGCCAGTTCCTGGTTTTCGGTAATAATCTCCTGTTCATTTTCAACCTTAAAAAACCAGTTTTCATTAAAAGCATGACTGACAAAACGAAAACCTACCGCCTTTGCGGCACCACGGCGGGACAGGATCACACAGCATTTTTGCTCATGACGCTGGTATTCAAAAACAATATAGCTGGTATTTCTGGGCAGATAGTAATCAACAAAACTCTGATTCACCCCTTCTTCTCTGACCATTTCTCCGGGTGATGTACCAAAAAAGACCGGTAATACCCGCAGCAGTGTGGTTTTACCATTGCCATTACGACCATTGAGATTGGTATTTCGCCCAAGAGCAATCCGGGTCAGACGGCCTTCAGAAAAAGAGTCAATGAAAACCATTTGGGTCAGTTGTGACATCATTTATTAAACCTGATTTTTGGGGTTTTAAAGTGCCGCCAGATAGTAATTCCATTTTGAGGTTTCCCGTATGACCCGCCAGCCGGTGACCATAGAGTATGACATTTTAAAATAACGCACATTTATATCCTCTGTTTGTTCCTCACCTTTAAAGCGAATTTCTGCCCTTACTACGATTTTTTCACTAAAACCATGCCGGGTTACGGATATAATTTCAAAATTACTCTGCTGTAAATCATTAGCCATCTGTTCAAGATATTCAGCATTTTCATTCATGTGTTCCATGGCTTTTTCCATATCAGGAATGGCCTGCCGGGCCGATTCCATTAATAACCATTGCTCAATGGCCTGTACACCTTCATTTTGTAATGCTTCATTACTCATGGTTAATTTGGCCATTAAAAAAACGATAATGACTGCAATAACTGCAACAGCTTTCATACCAGTAAACTTAATTTCCATTGTTATTCCTGTTACTTTTTTAACTTGTTATACTTACCTGTTGGAGCCTGTAAATTATTCAATATTCTGGATCTGCTCGCGCATCTGTTCCGTCAGCACTTTCATATCAACCGATGCCTGGGTAGTGATATTGGATATGGACTTGGAGCCCAGAGTATTGGCTTCTCTGTTAAGTTCCTGCATCAGAAAATCCAGCCGTCGGCCCATTAGCTCATCACTTTCCAGAACACGTTCTATTTCCGTTAAATGGGTTTCTAGGCGGTCCAGTTCTTCGTCCACATCGGCCTTCTGGGCAATAAACACCATTTCCTGTTCCAGGCGATCATTGTCTATGGCTTCTGTTAACTCTTCCAGACGTTCTTTCAGACGGTTAC
>DRNA01000208.1 GCA_011322365.1 Aeromonadales bacterium
CGTCAATCCTACTGCAGATTTTGTTATCGAAATTGGTACCGAAGAATTACCACCAAAAGCTCTGGCGGCATTAGCCAGTACCTTTCATAAAAATCTCTGTGCCAACCTGCAGAAAGCTTCACTAACATTTTCTAATGCAAAGTGGTTTGCAACGCCCAGACGATTAACGGTGTTGGTGAACGCTCTGCTTACTGAACAGCCCTCACAAAATATCCAGAAACTGGGACCTGCTGTTGATAAGGCATTTGATAATGATGGACATCCTACACCAGCGGCCACCGGCTTTGCCCGTTCTTGTGGTCTGGAGGTTAGTGAGCTACAACATATTCAAACAGATAAAGGTATCCGCCTGGGTATTGAAAAACAACAAATCGGTGAATCTGCAACTGAACTTTTAGGTGATATAGTAGCAACATCGTTAAAAAACCTGCCCATCCCGAAAATGATGCGCTGGGGTGATCACACTGAGGAATTTGTGCGCCCGGTTAAATGGGTATTAGCCCTGTTAAATGATGCCGTTGTACCCATGAGCTTATTTTCAAAACAAAGTCAGAACAGTACCCGTGGCCATCGCTTTCATTGCCCGGAACCCTTTGTCATTTCTCATGCAAAAAATTATGAAAAAGAGTTACTGGAAAAAGGTAAGGTTGTAGTTGATTTCAACCAGAGAAAAAAGCAAATCAAAGATCAGACCGAAGCCATAGTCAGGGGTTCAGGTTCTGCCATTATTGATGAAAATTTATTAAATGAAGTGACGGCTTTAGTCGAATGGCCTGTTGCCGTTATGGGTTCATTTGATGAAGATTTTTTAAATGTACCGGAAGAGGCATTAATTTCTTCCATGCAGGGTCACCAGAAATATTTTCCGGTCAGGGATAGTCATGGGAAGCTTGCCAATCACTTTATCACCATCAGCAATATTGAGAGCAAAAATCCACAAAGTGTGATTTCCGGGAATGAAAAAGTTATCCGACCCCGACTGGCAGATGCCCGCTTTTTTTATGATACTGATCGTAAAACTTCACTGGCTGATAAAATAGCAAGCCTGAAAACGGTGTTGTTTCAGAAACAGCTAGGCACTTTATTTGATAAATCTCAACGCGTAAAAGCCCTCGCTGGAAAAATTGCTAAAAACTTTAATGCCGATAAAAGTCAGGTTGAACGTGCAGCCGAACTGGCCAAATGTGATCTGATGTCGGAAATGGTGGGCGAGTTTCCTCATTTACAGGGAATTATGGGACGCTACTACGCCCTACATGATGGTGAAAGCAAACAGGTGGCTCAAGCACTGGATGAGCAATATATGCCCAGATTTTCCGGGGATCACTTACCTGAATCAGCAGAAGGAGCAACTCTGGCTGTAGCAGAGCGCATGGATACGTTAGCAGGATTATTTGGTATTGGTCAACCACCCAAAGGTGCTAAAGATCCCTTTGCATTAAGACGAGCCGCATTGGGTGTTCTGCGTATTTTAATGCAAAAACAGATCCCATTAAATCTTTCTGTTCTGGTCAATAATGCTTTGGAAAATTATTCTGAAGATCAGTTAACCAATAATAATACTGCATCACAACTGCTTGATTTTCTTTATCAACGATTTAACGCCTGGTATTTGGAACAGGGTATTGATGCTAATGTTATTCATGCCGTTATGGCTAAACGTCCTGAAGTAGTGAGTGATTTTGATGCCAGAGTTAAGGCCGTAGCACATTTTAATTCACTTGAAAATGCTGAAGCCCTGGCAGCTGCCAACAAACGCGTGAGTAATATTCTGGCAAAAATTCCAGATCAGAAATTTGTTTTTGATAAAGACAAATTAGTTGAGCCTGCTGAAATACAACTGGCAAAAAATTTACAGATGCTGGAAGAAAAACTGACGCCACTATTTGCGGAGAGAAATTATCAGCAAGCCATGATTATTCTTTCAGAAATTCGTCAACCGGTAGATACTTTTTTTGATAAAGTTATGGTGATGGATAAAGACGAAACCCTCAAAAATAACCGACTTGCTTTACTACAAAAATTACGCAACCTGTTTTTAGAAATTGCTGACATCTCTTTGCTTTATTAACTATTGGTATTAACAGGAAAGATTTCTCAACGAAATTTTGCGATAAAAATTATGTCATTCTGATTGTAGCGTAGTGGGATAGAAGAAACTTGGGGCCTGGCATAAGATTTCTCAACTGCGTTCGGAATGACAAATTTTTTCGTGTTTCGTTGTCCTTAAATTGGTATATAAGCATAACCCAGATTCTGCCAGTCGATAAGGTAAATATATTTCATTTTATCCGTATGTACAAAACTGTAGAGTGACTCTGCTTTAATTTTCCTGGAACGCATTCCAGCACCACACATATCAAATCTTACCTGATATTTTTCACTTAATTCTTTTAACATAGGCGCCAACTTCTTTTGAGCTTTTGCTAATGCAGCATCATCCTTATAGGGTGAATTGGCCAGATCTTTAACAAAAAACTTGTAGGACTTTCCGGAAATAACCACAACGGCTTTAAAATCAATATGGTGTTTTTTATAATAACTGGATAAATATTTAATATTACCAATGATTCTTTCTTCAATTCTTTTACTATCACCAGCGGTTAAATCAAACACTACTTTACGTTCTTCAGCCTGAGCTAACCCACTCAGAAGCAAAAGACTGACAAAAAATAATTTAATGGGTTTCATGGGTTTTCACAAATTTATTATTATAGGAAAGACGAGTCTAACATAAAACTGAAGGATTTTTGCAACCATAGATGACCCCGTTACAATTTATGGCAACGGAGGTTATAAAATAGGGTGTTAAAGCATTTAATTGCAACTAAACGGCGTTTGGCTCACTGGCCAGCTTCTTTTTTGTGCTTCAGTTTTTAGACGAGTGTAGGCCATTTTATCGCTTCCATTCGCATCTGTACTATTGGCACCATCATTGGTACGCAGTCCAACGGTACGCAAAAATTCAACAAATTTTGGGTCAGGATTTGCGGTCCCCCCAAAAGCCGGATCGATGGTAGTAGCCGCCACATCTGCTTCGGATAAATCATGTAACCAGGTAAAATCAATAAAACCAATGGCATTGATATGTTTGTCCCAGGCAGTAAAAACTGCGCTGATAAAATCAGCCTGTTGAATGTCACTGCTACCTATCTGAGCCGACGCCATACCTGCACGCACTTCAGGATAATAGTCCGCTGAATAATAGCCTGAAGGATAGCCTAACTGGAAAAAATACAGTTGTTTATCTGGATAGCTGGCAATCAATGACTGAAAATCAGTTTCTACAGTTGAAACCGGACGGGCCTGACCATTACCATCCATAGGGTAATAAGAGACACCAATAACATCACTAAACTGATTCAATTGCTGAAAATAAGCTTTAGATGATGCATCACTTAAACCCTCAAATGTACTTTCCACCGCTATTTTTATTGGTGATTTATTGGGATAGGCCGCAGTATATTGAGTTCTGGCATAATCGCTTATCTGCTCGTAAAAATTTAGATACTCTGCCTTTAATGTATCTGTTTGTAAGTAAAGATCCACTTCTGAGCCTATCACCAACGCCGCCAGATCCAAATCTGGTAGTTTGCTAATGACATGATCAATTAATTGTTTAAACCTGGCGATAACCGCCGGATCATCAAGGGGTAAGTTTTCTAAGTCAGGGGGGGTATTTTTCACTAAAGTAATAACGGGTCTTAAGGTTAGAGTGGCTTTCATATTACTCGGAGGATAGCATCCATTGATAATTGCCAGAAAGTCATTAGCTGGGTCGGTCTCATAAATGGGTGTAGGAGGGTTCGTATTTTGATTCAGACCAACTTCGATGACGGTCCAGTCCAATGACACGCTAATCGACTCCATCCCCACATCACGTCCTTTATTGAAAGCACTGATAAAATCCTCATCAGCAGGTAGCGTTAGATCAATTTCCATAATACGATCACCTTTTGCTACAACCGTAGTAGGTGGCGGCTGATTACCTGCCGGAGGCGTTGTGCTGCTACCTCCACCACCACAACTACTTAATAAAACCATAAGCAAAAAACTGGCTGCAATATTCTTTAATGCTATGTTCATACCCATTAACCCCGCATAACTTTCCAGCGTTCAGATACCTCTCTCAACTAATCAAGTATAGACTATACCCTAATCATACAAAATATTATTGTGTTATCCCCATAGCCTGATTCAGTGCCTGACTCCCCCATCCGCTGAGCAAATCATCAACAAAAACCACTGGCGTGGTTTCATCCCGGGTTGTTTTACCATCACCATGGCTTCGATGAGTACGATAATAATAGACCTGAATATTTTTACCCTGATCCTGAAAGGATTCTGAAAAACTGGGATCGCCCAACACATTAAGTACATCTTGTCTTGCCGTTCCAATCTGTAACTGGGAAATAGCACGTCGATTATCCTTCTGCGTTGACTCCCAGGAATCTTGATCCCACTCCCCATCGTGATCTCCTGCAACAATGACGCAGCCACTTAAAGACAGTAAAAATGGGATTAACATGGTTATTAATATTTTTTTCATTGGGTACCTCTTCCTCTATTAGGTGAATGTTAAAAGTTAAAAATCAGTTCATAGCTGACTTATAGTCCTGACAATCCATAAAAGTTACAATTCATTTCAATAAGATGCTTCTTGTCAACTGTTGACCAGTTACATTTCCAGGAACCTTTCAATCTTTCAACAGAGCAATATTCAGGCCACAGCATAAGTTATTGATTCTTAACGTAAGCTGAACCAATATGTGTTTAAATTAATAATCTTTTAACCAAAAAGTTGCCAAACACCTGATTAGTTGGCATATTTCCCATACCCTCATGCATGCAGCTACTTTAATGAATCCTTATTTTGCAGTGATATTCACTTCTAAACTCAAACAACCAGCAACAGGCTATGCAGAAATGGCCGCTAAAATGGAACAATTAGCAAAACAACAACCCGGCTACCTCGGTATTGAATCTGCACGAGATACGGCTTTAGGTATTACTATTTCGTACTGGGCGTCTGAACAGGCAATTAAAGACTGGAAAAATCAGCTTGAGCACCAACTGGCCCAGAAATTGGGACGAGAAAAGTGGTATCAACACTATCATGTTCGTGTGGCAAAAGTAGAAAGAGAATACGAATTTAACCATATGGACGATGTCTTATGAATGTTGATCGCTATGCCCTGTTCGGCCATCCGGTGGCCCTGAGTTTATCACCCAGAATCCATCAACAATTTGCACAATCCCTGGGTGAAACCATTATTTACAACAAAGAAGTTGTTTTTCCTGAACACTTTTCCCTGGCCGTATGTAACTTCTTTGAAAAAGGGGGATCAGGGCTGAATATCACTGTGCCTCATAAGGAATCAGCCTACAGGTTAGCCGATAAAGTCTCCGAAGATGCTGCTATTGCGGCTGCAGCCAATACACTCTGGATAAAAGATAAAAAAATTCACGCGGATAATACCGATGGCAGAGGCTTTATTCAGGATCTTTCGCGTCAGAAAATTAAGCTTAAAAATAAAACTATAATGATTTTGGGTGCCGGTGGTGCTGTCCGTGGAATTTTGGCCCCCCTTTTAAAGCAGAATCCAAAACAACTTTTTATTGTTAATCGCACTCTTAAAAAGGTAGAACAACTGGTTGAGGATTTTTCAAATCTTGGTAAAATTTCAGCACTGTCCATGGAAGAAATTCACCGTCAGCCAATCGATCTTTTAATAAATGGTATTTCTTTACATCAGATCCCGATAGATAAGATCAACCTTAAGCCTCGCGCAAATTATTATGATCTGAAATATAGCAAAGCGGCTGAAGCTTCATTACTCTGGGCTGAAGAGCAGGGATTTAATAAAATTTCCGATGGCTGGGGGATGTTGGTTTCCCAGGCCGCAGAGAGTTATAAAATCTGGCGGGGAAAAATGCCCGACATTACTGAAGTGTTAAAATGGAATGATAAATAATCTTGTTTATTTAAAGATTAGCTTTAATATTTAACCTCGCTGAGGGTTCTCTCCAGTTATTTTCGCTTATAAAACTGTAACGATAATAACTTTAGGAGGATTTATGAAAAAACTGACTTTAATACTGATTATTTTAATCACATCAGGATGTTCAACATCTTATCAATCTGACTGCTGGACTGGTGGTTACAGTGAAACCCAACTTGCCGATAATATTTATACCCATGATACATGAAGATGCAGGATTTCAGAGCTCCTGAGGCGATTCAATTCAAGGCGCATTAGTGAAGCAATGGTTATTCCCTTGAAAGCTCATGCAACAAAGAAGTGGATCGTTTCAGGGGCTTCTTTGATGGGTTTAAAATGGTTTTATGCGTTGTTGTAGATTTTACCTAGGGGATAACCATAGCCTGCAATCTACGCCTAGCCTAAAACCATTTTAAATCCCACTGCAACCAGCATCTTCATGTATCATGGGTATATAAAGTCTCATTTCGGGGCAATGGCTATACCAGTCGTAAAAGAGCATCAGATTTTACTCTTTTACGTTGTGCAGAATTAGCACTGGATCATGGGTACCCGTATTTTATTATCATAGATGGTAAAAGCTACACATCTTCATCTACGGTTAATACACCCTCATCAACCTATTCCAATGCAACCATTTCCGGCAATTCTATATATGGCAGCAGTACAACTTACGGGGGACAAACCTTTACCATTTCAAAACCCAGCAGCAGCAATACTATTGCGCTGTTAACAGAAAAACCCGCTAAGCAATTCGCTTATAATGCCGACATGATTTACAAGAATCTTAAAAATCAATATGACATTGATTGATAAACTACTATAAAATTTTTGCCAGATTCTTTACCATGAATTTTTTCATAGGTAGGTACTTAAGGAAAAATAGCCTGTCATCTCGACCGTAGTGGAGAGATCTTGCTCTACTAATACTGTTGTCACTGAAAGATTCCTCCATTACAGCACCCAAAGCACTCCCTACGGTCATGGGGCAAGCTTTCGGAATGACACCCCTTTTACAGTTATATTTTTCTTAAGTACCTACCTATGTGAATTTTTTAATAACTGTATCTTTCAAATATGAAAAAACTGGTGATTTTATCCGGCGCTGGCATCAGTGCCGAAAGTGGCATAAAAACCTTCCGTGATGCCGGTGGTCTCTGGGAAGGCCATGATGTAATGCAGGTAGCTTCTCCCGAGGGCTGGTTGGCAGATCAGGAGTTAGTCCTCAACTTCTATAACCAACGTCGTAAGCAGGCACTTACTGCAACACCCAATAAAGGTCATAGGATTATTGCTGATCTGGAGCAGTTTTTTAATGTGGTAGTAGTCACCCAAAATGTGGATGACCTCCACGAAAAAGCAGGTTCTAGCCATGTTATTCATTTACATGGTGAACTGTTTAAAGCCCGCAGCACAAGTGATGACAACCTCATTTATGATATCAATGGCTGGGAGCTAAAGACCGGCGATCTCTGTGAAAAGGGTAGTCAACTGCGCCCGCATATTGTCTGGTTTGGAGAATCTGTGCCACTACTTGACAAAGCAATACAGGAAACCATAAAGGCTGATTATTTTATTGTTATCGGCACTTCGTTGCAGGTCTATCCCGCCGCAAGTTTATTACAGTATGCACCGTCTTCTATCCCTAAATTTATTATCGATCCCAACATGCCAGCAGTCTCCCCTCAATCTAATTTACACCTGATTGAAAAAGGTGGTACAGAGGGAATGTCAGAAGTTAGAAATTTATTGTTTCAACAACTCAAATTTAATAACTAGTTTCTTACATCCAATTCATAATACACCACTTCCTCAGAATAAATTGGGTCCTTGTGTAGATATTTTTTGATATATTTCATTCCCAGTTTTTTCATAATATTAATTGATGCCAGATTATCTTCGTTGGCAATGGCGGAGAGTTTATTAATAGTAGTTTGTGTAATTAGCGCCTGTTTTATAGATTCAGCCGCCTCTGTTGCAAAACCCTTTCCCCAGCTTTTTTTAAAAAATCGCCAGCCCATTTCCAGGTTGTTATAATCTGGTTCTTTGCCAAAAAATCCTACGGGGCGAATTAGAATCCATCCAATATAGTCGTGGTTTTCTCTGGTGAAAACTTTCCATAATCCCCAGCCATTTTTCTGGTTTGTGTATTGTTTTAATCTGGGTAAATACACATTTTCAATTTCGTCCTGAGTCGTTAACACGCCACCATTAATAAAACGCATAACTTCTCGATCCTGATCCAGTTGATAGAGTAATTCCCCATCATTTTGAGTCATTAATGCATAACACAGACGTTTAGAATTTTCTATTTGCATCGAAAGCATCCATTTTTTAAGAAAATTATCCAGGATTTACTGTTTCGTCCCAAAAATATAATCCCATAAGGGAGAAGAAACACCCATATTTGTTCTGGGCTTCAGATGATGTCCTTCATGAAATACCTGTAAGTATTTCATATAGCCTCGTTTCCATTGATAATGATGAATAAGAAAATGTAGTAAACCATAACCGATATAACCCATTAAAATACCTGCCGCCATAGAAAACCCGATGGTCACTGACAGAAAAAAGGATACTACCAAGGCAAATATTAGCAATAGCATACTGGCAAAGAAAAAGGGTAAGGAATCATAACCCTGTGGATCTTTATGATGAGCGATATGCCCCAGTACGAAAGTTTTAAAAATACTGCCGGGTTTAGCGTGAAACAATTTTGCATGTATCAGATATTCAACCAGGCTGAACATAAAGACACCTGATAATACAAAAGCCAGCACCATAAGGTAATCAGAGCTGGGCATTTGCAATACATAATAAAGCATTGAAAATGCAGTTATTCCATCAACAAGAAAACCAAGCCAATAATTCCAACGTGTTTTTATTATTCTATTTATCATAAAGATTCTGTCCAACCCTCCGTTTAAACCATTTTATCACTGTTTACCAATGGATAAACAACTTTTTTGTTTCAAAATGCTAATCCTGTAGCAAAAATACATAGGCGCTCTCTTATTAACTGCCTGTACCTTCAGTTCTGAAAGTAAACTCGTCTATAACGCCACCACAACATAACTAGCAATCCAAACAATGCGCCGCCCAGATGTGCAAAATGAGCGATATTTCCCACTGAATACTTTGTCAAACCAAAAAATAAATCAGCTGAAATTAAGATGGGCACAAAATATTTTGC
>DRNA01000209.1 GCA_011322365.1 Aeromonadales bacterium
CTGAGAGAGACCTTTTCAGGTAAGCGTTTAAAATCAATCAATCCCATACAATTTTCTATTTCAGTTGCTCGAGTATACTCATCTACAAGCAATGGTTTGCCGTTTACGGTTGACCTTTCATTATCCGTAGCCGCAAAACTTTCGTTCCGATTCGGGTCATAAACCACGCCCAGTTTCTGTTGACCATCAATGATCAGAGCAATACTGACACACCAGTAGGGAACGCCCTGAACAAAATTAGAGGTGCCGTCTATGGGATCGATACACCAATAACTCGACGGCTCGGACAAAATAATCTGCTGTTGTTCATCCGCTGTCATTTCCTCACTCAGCACCGGATAATCCGCAATTTTAACCAGCTCAGCGGTTAAAAAATGGTGGGCATTCAGATCCACTTCGGTGATCAAAGAGCCATCACTTTTGTTCGAAGCCTGTACCGAGGCAAAATGCGGCATAATGATACGGTTCGATACTTCAATCGCCAGATCTTCCACCTGAGTTAAAATACTCATATTAAATTCCCTGCTAATTTCTTTTTAACATTCACAATCTGAATGGTTACAACAGTTCGTCGCGCCAATTGGGATACAGTTTATCAGCATCTGCACTAAATGATTCAAATGCTCGAGCAAATTCTTTGTGTTGTTTGGCAAATTCAACCGGGTCAGCACCTTCTTTCCAGCATTGTTCCGCCTGCCTCATGGAATCAGCACCGGCTTTGGCTCCATCTACATGCCCGAAACAACCGCCACCCGCTGTCATCACCAGATTAGAGTGTCCCAGATTTTCAAAAAATCCGGGAATACGTATGGCATTCATACCACCGGAAATAATCGGTGTAGTGGGGTTAATTCCCAACCACTGCTGTTCAAAATAAGGTCCCTTAGCCACATCTTTTTCAATCATTTCGGCAATGATATTATCGGAAGCTTCACCTTCCATCTTGCCATAACCCATTGTGCCCACATGAATACCGGAAGCCCCCTGGCAACGCGCCATTTTTGCCAGCACAAATGCGCTATAGCCTCGTTTTGACTGTGGTGAAGTGACTGCACCGTGGCCCGCTCGATGATAATGCAGGTATTGGGCGGGGAAATGACGTCTTGCTGTGGTTATTGCGTGGGGACCGGCAACATAGCCATCCACCAGAAAGGCGATATGATCGGCATTTTCGGCAAAGGTTTCTAAAATAAATTCCCCTCGGGCAATGGTTTCTCGATAATCATCTGCGGTAATGTTGGCTGAAAACAACTTGGCTTCACCAGTTTCATCCTGTGCCCTTTTCATGGCCTCGGCTACCAGCGTCATGGTTTCTTTAAAAGGTGCGAAACGTTGGTTACCCTGGGGTTCGTCATTTTTAATAAAATCACCACCCAGCCAGAAATCATAACAGGCATCAGCAAAAGGTTTAGGCCGTAAACCGAGTTTAGGCTTGATAATCGTGCCGACAATAAAACCACCATCAACCTGCGGACGTCCTAATACTCGCCACAGATCACGTATAGTGGTTGAAGGGCCGTCGAATTTACTTAAATATTGTGGTGGAAAGTAAAAATCATGCATTTTCAGGTATTCCACATCACCCATACCCTGATTGTTACCAATAGTGAGTGTCAGAAAGGAGGCCAGCATGGCACGTCCATCAATAATATTAAAATCAAATAAATCCACCGGGTAAGCTATTTTGACTAATTCCTTATCGGCATCCACTTCATAAACCAGTGCATCGACACTTTTAGTGAAATCATCAGTGGTGCTGACCGATACATTGGTTCCGGTTGAAGACTCTGCAGCCACGTGTGCGGCTGTAGCCAGGTATTCATAACCCGACTTGGGTTTCATAATATAGGCCACCAATACATGATTGCCATCAGCGATGAGTTGTTCTTCAGTTAATGATAAATCTGCATAACGGTTGGATTGATCCATGATTTTGCCCTTTTGGTAAAGTAATCTGTCTGTTTTATTGCTTATGATAATGCACACTTTGCTAATATAAATAAAATCAATGTTTTTTATATTTATCATAAGTTATACTTTATATATGATTTATCCTCTCACATTCAGACAACTGGAAATCTTTGCTCAGGTGGCAAAACAACTGAGTATTACCAAAGCATCTGAAACATTGCATCTGAGCCAACCGGCCGTTTCCATGCAGGTGAAACAGATCGAGCATTTGATTAATTTGCCACTGTTGGAAAAAAAGGGAAAAAAACTGTTTTTGACTGAAACCGGGTGTATCATCCGAGATTATGCAGAAAATATGCTGGCATCTCAAAAGTCTCTGGAAGAAACCCTGGCCGCTTTTTCAGGTGCTGAAACCGGACATCTAAATCTGTCTGTTCCTGAAACGGCCAGTCAGTTTGTGACCTTGTTACTGGCGCAGTTCCTTCAGCAATATCCAGCCATCAGCTTTCGGCTGCAAATTCATAATCGAGAAGGGTTACTCAATTGCATAAAGGAAAATAGCACCGATCTGGTGATTATGGGGCAGACTCCGGTAGAAATGGCATTAGTAACAAAATCGTTTATGAAAAATCCCTTAGTGATTATTGCACCGCCGGATCACCCGTTAAGTGATAAATATGAAATCAGTTTGCGTGAGTTAATGGAAAATGAATTTGTCGTCAGAGAACCCGGATCGGGCACACGCATCGCCATGGAGCGCTTTTTTACTGAACATCAGGTACAATTAAAAACGGCCATGGAAATGCCTAATAATGAAGCTATCAAACAGGCGGTGGCTGCGGGATTAGGTCTGGGCATTGTTTCTTTGCATACGCTGCAGCAGGAACTGGCTCTAAAACAGGTGAAAGTATTACACATAGAAAAGATGCCCATTATGCGGATCTGGTATATTGTGCATC